>NZ_QKLE01000017.1:0-64560 GCF_003224275.1 Curtobacterium sp. MCSS17_011
CGACGCGGTACCACCCACACGAACCATCCCCGGATCTTGAACCGACTAATCAGTCCAAGAACCGGGGACCAGTCCACAGCTGGCACCGGGCCTCCAGTCCGTCAGGTGGAGACGCGACGAGCGTCAGGTCGCCTCGGCGTCGAAGGGTGCCGGTTCACCGGCGGCCAGGGGCACGACGGGAGCCGTCGCGCGCACCTTGGACGCGGTGACCTGGGCCGTTTGCACCGCGGCGGCGCTGGAGCCGGAGTCGAGCAGGGCGTCGCGGATGATGCGGCGGGGGTCGTACTGGCGCGGGTCGAGCTTCTGCCACTCGATGTCGTCGAACTCTGGGCCCATCTCGTCGCGCATCCGCTCCTTCGCGGTGTCGGCGAACCGACGGACGGCCTTGACGAACTCGGCCAGCTTCTGGGCGTACATCGGCAGGCGCTGCGGCCCGAGCAAGAGGACGCCGATGACCCCGATGATCAGGATCTTGTCGAGCGGGATGTCCACGCGAGCGAGCCTAACGCGTGCTGCTGCGTTGCACCTCTAGAGTTGTCTCCCGAACGGAGTGTGCGTGTCAGAGAAAGAGTCGAACTGGAAGTTCGCCGAGGACATCGTCTCGGAGACCGAGGCGATCGCCCGTGCTCGTGAGCACTCCCTGGAACTCGGGGTCGAAGCGATCTCACCCGCGATCGGTGCACAGATCGGGGTCATCGCCGCGGCCTCGCGAGCCACGAGCATCATCGAGATCGGCACCGGCCTGGGGGTCTCCGGCCTCTACTTGCTCGCCGGCGCCCCGAACGCGACCCTGACCACGATCGACGTCGAGGTCGACCACCAGCAGTTCGCCCGCGACGCCTACATCAGCGCCGGCACCGCTCCCGCTCGGATCCGGCTCATCCCCGGTCGGGCGAACCAGGTGCTCCCCCGCATGAACGAGGCCTCGTACGACGTCGTGCTCGTGGACGCCGACCCGGAGCACGTCATCGAGTACGTCGAGCACGGGCTGCGGCTCGCCCGTCTGGGTGGCACCGTCCTGGTGCCGCACGCCCTCTGGCGCGGACGCGTGGCCGACCCGGTGAAGCGTGATCGCGCCACCACGGACTTCCGGCTGCTCCTGACCGAGGTGTCGACCTCGGGTGCGGTGCGCAGCGCGCTGTCGCCGGCCGGTGACGGACTGCTGCAGCTGACGAAGGTCACCAATTAGCGCTCGACCCGCCGGCGCTCACGCGGGTCAGTCCAGGTGCCGCAGGTACCGCTCCGGCGACTCGAGGAACGCCCGCTCGTTCCGCACCAGGTCGAGGTCGCGCCACTCGGTGCGCCGCAGACCCCACTCGCCCACCTCGTGGATCTCGGCCCCGGGGAACGCCGCGAGCACGGGTGAGTGGGTCGAGAGCACGACCTGACCAACGCCCGTCTCGACGATGGCCTGCAGGAGCCCGATGAGCGCCAGGCACCCCGAGAACGACAGGGCCGACTCCGGCTCGTCGAGGATCCAGAGCCCGGGCCACTGCGACCGGTGGATCACGAAGTCGAGGAACGACTCACCGTGGCTCCGCTCGTGGAACAGCGGCTCGGCTCCCCCGGGGTGCTGTTCGAGGTAGGTGAACACCCCGTGCATGGTCTCCGCGCGCAGGAAGAAGCCGGACCGCACCGCGCCGGGCTCCCGGTGCAGGGCGATGTGCTCCCAGAGCTGCGATTCGCTCGGGCGGGTGCTGTGCCCGGACTTCGTCGAGCCGCCCTCGGGCCCCATGCCGGAGGCGAGCGCCATCGCCTCGACCAGGGTGGACTTGCCAGCACCGTTCTCGCCGACCAGCACCGTCACCGGAGCGAGGTCGAGCCCGTCGTCGAGCAGCTGCCGCACGGGCGCGAGCGTCGCCGGCCAGACGTCGCGCGGCATCGGGTCGGGGGCGTACTCCTCGACCCGGCGGATCGGCAGTCTCGTCCTCGGCACGGCCCCATCCTGCCGGAGTCGACCGACAGCGCCGCGGATGCTCCGGCCGCAGGATCGTCGGCGGACAGTCGGAAGGCCCGGAGCGTACACGCTCCGGGCCTTCCGTTCTGGTGCTTCGACGTACTAGGCCGAGACGACCTCAGCGAGTGCGTCGTGGAGTTCCTTGGCCTCGGCATCGTTGACCGAGACGACCAGGCGGCCTCCACCTTCGAGCGGAACCCGCACGATGATGAGTCGACCCTCCTTAACAGCCTCCATCGGCCCGTCACCGGTCCTCGGCTTCATGGCTGCCATCAGATGTCCCCTTTCGTGCAGTAAATGCAGCCCCATTATCCCGTATGGAGGGGGCAACTGCGAAACCGCCCAGGTTGGGGGTGTCGGATGTGCCGCCCGGATGCTCCGCAGAACGCGGATCCACGGGCCTCCGGCGCCCCGCATCGATCACGGCGGGGTCCAGTCGTAGCCGTCGATCCACCACGTGAAGTACAGCCAGACCCACTGCAGCCCGACGAACGCGACGACGACCGCCACGCGGTACACCCGTGACCGCGGCAGCGCGACGATACCGAGCAGCGGCGCGATCGGCACGAGGATGCGCCACGTGCTCGACTGCGGGAAGAACACCGCGAGCAGGTACACGAGGTACGCCACGCCCCAGAGCCGCAGCTCGATGCCGATCCGGCGCGCGGCGGGCATGCACACGAACGCCACGAACCCGACGAGCACGACGACGAGCAGCACCGTGCCCGCCGGCTGCCCGAACCACCACCCGAACCCCTGCACCCACGGTGCGAACGGCACGAGTTCCTTCCACCCGATGTACGACGACCGCCAGGCGAGCTCGGTGTCTGTGTAGGCCTTCGGTACCCCGGTGACCGCCCACGCGATCGCCGGCCAGGCCAGACCGACCAGACCCGACACCGTGGCGACCACCGTGGGTGGCACGAGCCGGCGGAGGGTCAGCGGCTCCGACGAGCGCACCCACGCCGGGCGGATCGCCCACGCGACCACGAAGAGCACCACCAGGAACGCGAAGGCGAGCCCCGTCGGCCGGGTCATGCCGAGCAGGAGCACGACGGGCAGCATCGCCCACCATCGCCGGTCGACCATGAGCAGCAGCGCGACGAGCAGCAGGAACAGGCCCATCGACTCCGCGTAGGCCACCTGGAACATCGCCGACACCGGCGCGACGCAGAACAGCACCGTGGCGAACGTCGCCCGTGCGGGGTCGAGGAACCGGCCCATGAGCCGGCGGAACACCAGCGCGGCGCCGAGGCCGGCGAGCAACGACACCGAGACCGCGACGAACTCGAACGACGCTCCGGTGAGCAGCATGAGCGCTCGCACCAGGAACGGGTACGCGGGCATGAACGCCCACGCGTTCTCGGTCACGTGCCCCGCGGCGTCGACCGGCAGCGTCGACGGGTAGCCCCCGGTCGCGATCACGCGGTACCAGGCGCCGTCCCAGATCGACGCGAACGACAGGTACCCCGGGCTCTGCACGGTGAACGAGTTCGCCGCTTGCACACCCGCGAACGCGAGCATCATGGCACCGGTGACGAGCCGCGCCAGCACGTAGACGACCGTGATGCGCACCCACCACGGGACGACCCGGTACCGGGCCCGCCAGCGGTTCCGAGCAGGGGTCCTCCGGGTGGCCCCCGCCGTCGTCAGGCCGTCAGCCACCGACGCAGCCCGGCCTCGACCGCGGTGATCTGCGCGACCGGGACCTGCTCGTCGTCGTGGTGGGCGAAGACCGGCTCGCCGGGGCCGTAGTTGACCGCGGGGACCCCGAGCGCCGAGAAGCGTGCGACGTCAGTCCACCCGTACTTCGGACGGGGCTCCGGTCCGCCGACGGCCGCGACGAAGTCCTGCGCGAGCGGGGCGTTGAGCCCGGGGCGGGCACCGGCGGCGAGGTCGACGATCGTGACCTCGTACCCGTCGAACAACTCGCGGATGTGGGCGACCGCCTCATCGGCCGAACGGGACGGTGCGAACCGGTAGTTCACGTGCACCATCGCCTCGTCCGGGATGATGTTGCCGGCGATGCCACCGCTGATGCCGACCGCGTTCAGACCCTCGCGGTACTCGAGCCCGTCCACCGTGACGGTGCGGGGCTCGTACGCGGCCAGGGTGGCCAGGATCGGGGCGGTCTTGTGGATGGCGTTGTCGCCGATCCAGCTCCGGGCGCTGTGCGAGCGCTTGCCGAACGTGCGGATCTCGGCGCGGAGGTTGCCGTTGCACCCGCCCTCGATCTGCGCCCCGGACGGCTCACCCAGGATCGCGAAGTCGGCGGCGAGCAGCTCGGGCCGGGTCCGGGCCAGCCGACCGAGGCCGTTCAGGGCGTCGCTGACCTCTTCGTGGTCGTACCAGACCCACGTGACGTCGACCGAGGGGTCGACCAGGTCGTACGCGAGCTTGAGCTGCACCGCGCAGCCGGCCTTCATGTCGACGGTGCCACGGCCCCAGAGGATCTCGGTGCCGTCCTCGGCGGTCCGGAACTCGGTCGGCAGGTTGTCGTTGAGCGGGACGGTGTCGATGTGCCCGGCGATGACGACCCGGCGGTCGCGGCCCAGGTTCGTCCGCGCCACGATCGCATCACCGTCGCGGGTCACCTCGAGGTGCGGCAGCGGTGCGAGCACGGCCTCGATCGCGTCGGCGAGGGCCTGCTCGTTGCCGGACACCGACTCGATGTCGCAGATGGCACGGGTGATGTCGATGGACGAGGCGGTGAGGTCGAGGTGCTCCGGCATGCGGGCAGCCTACCGGCCGCCCCTCGCACCGCCCCGGCAGTCCGGACGGACGGTGCCCGCCGACCGGCGCTCGGTACCCTGGAGCCGTGACCGACACGACTGCCACCGACCGCCCGACCCACGCCTGGGGCCACGGCCTCGCGACGATCGCCGCCGACGGCACGACGCTCGACACCTGGTACCCGGAGACGCACCTCGGCGCGCTGCCCGCTGACGCCGTGTTCCCTGCCGAGCTGCAGGCGCACGTCGGTGACGACCCCCGCCGCGAGGTCCGGATCGAGGCCGTCACCACCGAGATCGCGATCGACGCGAGCCCGACGAGCACCCCGGACGCGTACCTCCGCCTGCACCTGCTGAGCCACCTGCACGTCCGCCCGAACGAGGTGTCCCTGGACGGCGTCTTCGGCCACCTGCCGATCGTCGCGTGGACGAACGCCGGCCCGGTGCACCCCGAGGCCCTGACGCGCCTGCGCCCGTCGCTGCAGCGCGCGGGCATCGCCGTGCACGCGATCGACAAGTTCCCACGCCTGCTCGACTACGTCGTGCCGGACCGCGTGCGGATCGGCGACGCGAACCGCGTCCGCCTCGGCGCACACCTGGCGCCGGGCACGACCGTCATGCACGAGGGCTTCGTGAACTTCAACGCCGGCACCCTCGGCGACGCCATGATCGAGGGCCGCGTCTCGCAGGGTGTCGTCGTCGGCCACGGCACCGACATCGGCGGCGGCGCCTCGATCATGGGCACCCTGTCCGGCGGTGGCACGCACCGTGTCTCGCTCGGCGAACGCGCGCTGCTCGGCGCGAACGCGGGCCTCGGCATCTCGCTCGGCGACGACTCAGTCATCGAGGCCGGTCTGTACGTCACCGCCGGCACGAAGGTGGTGCTGGTCGGCGCGGCCCCGAATCCCGACGGCACCCCGAAGACCGTCAAGGCCGCCGAGCTCTCCGGCACCCCGAACATCCTGTTCCGCCGCAACAGCGTCAGCGGCGCCGTCGAGGCACTGCAGCGCAAGGGCGAGGGCATCCAGCTGAACACCGCGCTGCACGCGTAGCACACCGCGGCCGACGCACCCGCCCGGAGGCCCGGTGCCGGTCCACGAGACCACCGGGCCTCCAGGCCGTTGCGTCCAGTGCCACGCCCCGCGAGCGGTCACGACACGCCGCCCGCGGGCGGCGAGAGCGCACGAACCGTCGGTTCGACACCCGCCGGAGGACAGTTCGCGACCACCCGGCGGAGGCGAGCGGCGCGTCCCGCCGCCTCACGCAGACCGACGCACGCATGGGAGGCCCGGCGCCGGTCCACGAGGTTGCCACCGGGCCTCCAGGCCGTTGCGTCCAGAGCCACGCCCCGCGAGCGGTCACGACACGCCGCCCGCGGGCGCCGAGGGCGCACGAACCGTCGGTTCGACACCCGCCGGACGACAGTTCGCAACCACCCGGCGGAGGCGAGCGGCGCGCCCCGCCTCCCCGCAATCGGGCGGAACACCAACCGGCGCACACGCACGAGCGCCCCGCGCCACGAACCGTGGGGCGGGGCGCTCGGAGTCGATCAGCGCTCAGGGACGTCGCGCTCGGGCGCACCCACGTAGAGCTGCTGCGGGCGACCGATCTTGTTGAGCGGGTCGTTGTTCAGCTCGCGCCACTGGGCGATCCAGCCCGGCAGGCGACCGATGGCGAACAGGACGGTGAACATCCGCGGCGGGAAGCCCATCGCCTTGTAGATGATGCCGGTGTAGAAGTCGACGTTCGGGTAGAGCTTGCGGCTGACGAAGTACTCGTCCTCGAGCGCGATCTGCTCGAGCTCCATCGCGATGTCGAGCAGGTCGTCCTGCACGCCGAGGGACTCGAGGACCTCGTGCGCGGACTCCTTGACGAGCTTGGCGCGCGGGTCGTAGTTCTTGTAGACGCGGTGCCCGAAGCCCATGAGCTTGACGCCCTGCTCCTTGTTCTTCACCCGCTCGACGAAGCGCGTGACGGGCTCGCCCGAGTCCTTGATCTGCTGGAGCATCTCGAGCACGGCCTCGTTCGCGCCGCCGTGCAGCGGGCCGTACAGGGCGTTGATGCCGGCCGAGATCGAGGCGAACATGTTCGCCTTCGTCGAACCGACCATGCGCACCGTCGAGGTGGAGGCGTTCTGCTCGTGGTCCTCGTGCAGGATGAGGAGCCGCTCGAGCGCCTTCGAGAGCACCGGGTTGGGTTGGTAGGTCTCGGCCATGGTGCCGAAGTTCAGCCGCAGGAAGTTGTCGACGAACGACAGCGAGTTGTCCGGGTACAGGAACGCCTGCCCGATGGCCTTCTTGTGGGCGTACGCAGCGATGACCGGGAGCTTGGCGAGGAGCCGGACGGTCTGCAGCTCGACCTTCTCGGGGTCGTCGACGTCCATGTCGTCCTCGTAGTACGTGGACAGGGCGCTCACGGCGCTCGAGAGCACGGACATCGGGTGCGCCGAGTGCGGCAGGGCGTCGAACAGGCGGCGGAGGTCTTCGTGCAGCAGGGTGTGCCGGCGGATGCGGGCGTCGAACTGCTCGAGCTCGGTGGGGGTCGGCAGCTCGCCGTAGATTAGGAGCCACGCGACCTCGAGGAAGGTGCAGTTCGCGGCGATCTGGTCGATCGGGTAGCCGCGGTATCGCAGGATCCCCTGGTCGCCGTCGATGTAGGTGATCGCGCTCTTCGTCGCGCCGGTGTTCACGAACCCGTAGTCGAGTGTGTTCATCCCGGTCTGCTTCTTGAAGGTCGAGATGTCGATCGCGGACGCGCCGTCGACGCTCTGCAGGATCGGGAACTCCGCCGTGCCACCCGGGAACGTCAACGTCGCGGTCGCGCCCTGCTGTTCGGCGGCGGGACTCACGGGGACGGGCGTGGTGGGCGGTGTGGCCGTCTTCTGAGCGTCATTGGCAGTGTCAGTCACGAGGACAGCCTAATCGCGGCACCTGTCGGTCGTGCACACATCCCAGGTGACGATTTGGTGGTTCCCACGGATTGCGGGTCCCACCGGAACCACTCGTGTCCGTGCTACGCGGTGCCGAGGCGACGGCTGCTCGCCAGTCGCTGCGACGCTGCGGCGATGCGTTCGTCGGTCGCTGTCAGGGCCACGCGGACGTGTTCGCCGCCGGCCGCGCCGTAGAACGTGCCCGGCGCGACGAGGATCCCGCGGTCGGCGAGCCAGGCCACGGTGTCGAGTGCTGGTTCGCCGCGGGTCGCCCAGAGGTAGAGCCCGGCTTCGCTGTGGTCGATCCGGAACCCGGCACCCTCGAGTGCCTGCCGGAGCATGTTCCGTCGCGCTCGGTACAGCGCTTTCTGCTGCTGCACGTGGACCTCGTCCTGCAGCGCCACGATCATCGCCTGCTGCACGGGCAGCGGCGGCATGAGCCCGGCGTGCTTCCGGACGGCCAGGACGTCGGCCAGGATCGCGGCGTCACCGGCGACGAAGGCCGCACGGTAGCCGGCGAGGTTCGACTGCTTCGACAGCGAGTACACGCTCAGCACGCCATCGAGCGAGTCACCGACCACCCGGGGGTCCAGGATCGTGGGCGTCGGGGTGGCGGCGTACTCCGGGTCCCAACCGAGCTCGGCGTAGCACTCGTCGCCGACGATGACGGCTCCGAGCTCGCGGGCGCGCACCACGGCGGCACGGAGTTCGTCGAGGGTCAGCACGCGGCCGTCCGGGTTGCCCGGGGAGTTCAGCCACACGAGCTTCGTGGTGGAGGGCCACGCCGCGGGGTCGTCCGAGGCGAGGGCATCCGCCCGGACCAGGGCAGCGCCGAGCTCGTACGTCGGGTACGCGGCGGCGGGGAACACCACGGTGTCACCGGGCCCGATGCCGAGCCAGAGCGCCAGACCCGCGATGAACTCCTTCGAGCCGATCGTCGGCAGCGCGTTCGCCTCGGTCAGGGTGATGCCGTGCCGGCGGCCGTACCAGTCGGCGATGGCCTGCCGCAGCGCCGGGGTGCCGGCGACCTGCGGGTAGGCGTGGGCGTCGGTCGCGGTGGCCAGGGCGGTGCGGACGACCTCGGGCGTGGGGTCGACGGGCGAGCCGACGCTGAGGTCGACGATCCCGCCCTCGTACCCCGCGGCACGCTGCTTGAACGGGACGAGCTGGTCCCAGGGGAAGTCGGGGAGGTCGAGCGCCACGAGGGGTCCGGTCAGCCGCGGACGGGCTCGGCCGCGACGACGGGGTGGTCCTTGTGGATCACGCCGACCTTCGCGGCGCCGCCGGGCGACCCGACCTCGTCGAAGAACTCGACGTTGGCCTTGTAGTAGTCGGCCCACTGGTCGGGCAGGTCGTCCTCGTAGTAGATGGCCTCGACGGGGCAGACCGGCTCACACGCACCGCAGTCGACGCACTCGTCGGGGTGGATGTAGAGCGAGCGGTCACCCTCGTAGATGCAGTCGACCGGGCATTCGTCGATGCAGGCGCGGTCCTTGACGTCGACACAGGGCTGGGCGATCACGTAGGTCACGGTTCGGGTGCTCCCTTCGACGAGCGGGTTCGATTCTACTCGCGGCCCGGGGCCGTCCGGGACCGCAGCCCCGACAGGTCCGGCCACGCGAGGACCAGGGCGGCGATCACCGCGGGGGCGAAGGTCCACACGTACCCGGCCGCGTTGGCGAGGACGAGCGGCGAGCTCTCCCCGCCGACCGACACGAGCACCTGCGTCGCGACGAGGATCCCGATGCCGACCGCGGCGACCATCGCCCGCGAGCGGTAGACGAGCCGCACGCCCACGGTCAGGCCGAGCACGATGAGGGTGGTGACGACGAGTCCGACCGGGAACGCGCCGATCGTCTGCTGGTGCGTGACCGTCCCGAGGCCTCCGGCGAGCAGCCCGAGCAGCAGCGAGACCACGACCGCCGCGGCCTTGCCCTGGCCGGACATCTCGGCGTAGGTCTGGGGCGCCGTCGGCTGCGGGGCCGCGTCGTGCCGGAACGCCTCGACCGCCGGGGCGTGCTGCCGGACGCCGTGCGGCATCACCCACGACAGAGCGCTCGGGTCGGCGGGGTCCACGGGGTCGACGGCGACCTGGGAGCGGTACTGCTCGACGGCCGCACGCACCTTGGCCCGCACCGGCAGGACGTCGACCGTGACGTCGGCCTGGCCGCTGGCGGGGTCGACGATCATCGAGAACGGGACCTCTTCGGCACGGGCCGCGTACTGCGCCGCGTGGTGCATCCGCACGTGGTCGGGGTGCCCGTAGCCGCCGTCGTCGGCGTAGCTGATCACGGCGTCGGCACCGGTGGAGCGGATCGCGGCTCGGACGTCGTCCACGACCTCGCCCAGGTCGGCCGCCGTCAGCGAGTCGGTCGGGGCGTCGTCGGCGGCGGTGGCACGGCCGTCCGGGCCCCACTGCATGCCGGAGTCGACGTAGCGACGCTCCGGCAGGTCGGTCGGCCGCGCACCGCGGCCGCCGAGCCACAGGTGCTGCGGCCCGCCCAGGGCGGCGAGGGCCGCGGCGATCTCGGTCTCCCGGTGCCGTGCCACCCGCGCGGGGTCGCCCGCCAGCGGCGCCAGTTGCTCCGTGAGCATCTCCCCGCGCTCACCCCGCGTCGCGGTGAGCACGGTCACCTCGGCACCGCGCTCGAGCAGGGTCGCGATGGTCCCACCCGACGAGAGCGTCTCGTCGTCGGGGTGGGCGTGCACGATCAGGACGCGCTCGGGGCGCGTGGCGGGGGCCTTCGACATCGTCCCCAAGGGTACGGGACTAGCGGGGCGTGACGATGTAGGTGGCCGTGACCCCGTCACCGCTGCCCCCGGCGTCCGAGAACGTCAGGACCACGCGGTACCCGTCGCTCCGGAACATGCCGAACGCGCTCGACGAGTCGGCACGCTTGGCCGACTCGGTGTACCCGGCGTCGGTGAGCTGCTGCACGGCGGCCTGGAAGTCGTCGACCGAGGCCGCCCGGACCTGCGCGACCCACCCGGAGCCGTTCGGTCCGGCTCCCCCGCCGAGCACGGTGCCGTCGACGAGCGGGACGTCGGCGGAGGGGAACCCGTCCGGCACCTTGCCGTCGGAGGTCACGTCCGCGCCCTTGAGCGCGGTGTCGAGCGCGCCGTCGATGCCGCCGGCGACCGAGGACATGCCGTCCTGGATCGCCTTGCCGTCGATGCCCGCGACCCCGTCGGCCACGTCCGACGCGACGGAGGACCCGAGGTCGGTGGCCTGCTGCACGGCCTGGGTCGAGCAACCGGTGAGTCCGGCCAGGGCGATGCCGGCAGCGACCGCGGCGATCAGCGGGGTACGGAGGGAGCGCATGGCGCGACCGTAACGGACGAGCCGGGAGGCCCGGCGCGAGTTGGCTGTGAACGTGCCGTCCCCGGGGCGGTCACGTGCGCGGCGGGGCCGCCCCGGGCCTGGTTCCCGACGAACGGGTCAGGCGACGTAGGCGCGCGTCGCCGCGACCAGGGCGTCGACGCCGACCGGGATCGCGGTCTCGGCCTGCGGCGCGTAGAACGGCGAGTGGTTGCTCGGGATCTCCTCGCCGCGGCGGAAGCGCTCCGGGTCGGTGATGCCCGTGAACCAGTACACGAGCGGCGCTCCGGCGGCGGTGGCGAGCTGGCCGACGTCCTCCGACGCCATGGCGAGCCCGATCTCCAGGTCGCGGGCTCCCGGCACCTCGGCGCGGATGGCCTCGAGCACGGTGGCGGCGGCCTCGGCGTCGTTCACGGTGACCTCGGCGCCCGGTGCACGCACGATCGTCGGCTCGGACAGGCCACCGGCCGTGCTCTCGGCCCGGACGATGCGCTCGATCGACGCGATGATGCGCTGGCGGGTCTCCTCGTTGCGGGCCCGGGTCGAGATCTCGATCACGGCTTCGTCGGGGATGATGTTCGCCCGTGTGCCGGCGTGGAAGCTGCCGACGGTGACGACCCCCGCGTCGCTCGGGGAGACCTCACGGGCGACGACGGTCTGCAGCCGCACGACGGCCGAGGCCGCGGTGACGACCGGGTCGAGCGAGGCCTGCGGTGCCGAACCGTGCGCCCCACGACCGTTGAAGGTCACCGTCAGCCGGTCGCTCGACGCCATCACGGGGCCGGTGCCGACGGCGACGATGCCGACCGGTGCGGGCGCGGAGTGCTGCCCGAGCACGACGTCCGGCTTCGGGAACCGCTCGACGAGGCCGTCCTCGACCATCGCGCGGGCACCGGAGATGACTTCTTCCGCAGGCTGGAAGACGGCGACGACCGTGCCGCGCCAGTCCCCCGTGCTCGCGACGAGGCGCTCGAGCGTGCCGAGCAGCCACGTGACGTGGATGTCGTGACCGCAGGCGTGCATGGTGGGGACGTCGCGGCCCTCGTCGTCGGTGCCGACGTGCTCGCTGGCGTAGGACAGGCCGGTCCGCTCCTGCACGGGCAGGCCGTCCATGTCGGCGCGGAGCCAGACCACGGGGCCCTCGCCGTTCGACACGACACCGACGACACCGGTGCCGCCGACGCCCGTCGTCACCTCGATCCCACCGATCTCGGCGAGCTTCGCATTGATGACACCGGCGGTGCGGTGCTCCTGGAAGCCGAGCTCCGGGTGGGCGTGCAGGTCCTGGTAGATCGAGAGCAGGTCGAGAGTCACGCTGACCACGGTACAACCGCGAACGGCCCGGCCACCTGCTGCAGGTGACCGGGCCGTCGGACGGAGGACGGGCCTCCGTGGGTGTCGCGTGTGCTGGCGCCTACGCGTCCTGGCGCTTCAGGCGGGCGTACGAGCGCTGGCGGGCCTGCGCGTCGAGCTCGACCTTGCGGATGCGGACGGCGTCGGGGGTGACCTCGACGCACTCGTCCTCGCGCGCGAACTCCAGGCACTCCTCGAGGGAGAGCTGGCGCGACGGCGTCATCGACTCGAAGGAGTCGGCGTTCGCCGAACGCATGTTCGTGAGCTTCTTCTCCTTCGTGATGTTGACGTCCATGTCGTCGGCGCGCGAGTTCTCGCCGATGACCATGCCCTCGTAGACCTCTTCGGTGGGGTTGACGAAGAACGTCATCCGCTCCTGCAGGTTCGTGATGGCGAACGGCGTGACGACACCCGAGCGGTCGGACACGATCGAGCCGTTGATGCGGGTCTGGATCGGGCCGGCCCACTCGTCGTAGCCGTGCGAGATCGCGTTGGCGATGCCGGTTCCGCGGGTCTCGGTCAGGAACGACGTGCGGAAGCCGATCAGGCCGCGCGACGGGACGATGAACTCCATGCGCACCCAGCCGGTGCCGTGGTTCGTCATGTTCTCCATACGGCCCTTGCGAGCGGCCATGAGCTGCGTGATCGCGCCGAGGTACTCCTCCGGCGTGTCGATCGTCATGTGCTCGTACGGTTCCAGCAGCTTGCCGTTGTCGTCACGCTTCGTGACCACCTGGGGCTTGCCGACGGTGAGCTCGAAGCCCTCACGACGCATCTGCTCGACGAGGATGGCCAGTGCGAGCTCGCCGCGACCCTGGACCTCCCACGCGTCCGGACGACCGATGTCGAGGACCTTGAGCGAGACGTTGCCGATGAGCTCGCGGTCGAGGCGTTCCTTGACCATGCGGGCGGTCAGCTTGTGGCCCTTGACCTTGCCGACGAGCGGGCTGGTGTTCGTGCCGATCGTCATCGAGATCGCCGGGTCGTCGACCGTGATGGTCGGCAGCGGACGGACGTCCTCGGGGTCGGACAGGGTCTCACCGATGGTGATCGTGTCGAAACCGGCGACGGCGACGATGTCACCGGGGCCGGCCGACTCGGCCGGGTAGCGCTCGAGCGCCTTGGTGATGAGGAGCTCGGTGATGCGGGCGTTGACGACGGTGCCGTCGTGCTTGACCCACGCGACCGTCTGGCCCTTCTTCATCGTGCCGTGGAAGATGCGCAGCAGCGCGAGGCGGCCGAGGAACGGCGACGCGTCGAGGTTGGTGACGTGGGCCTGCAGCGGGTGCTGGTCGTCGTACTTCGGCGCCGGCACGTGCTGCAGGATGGCCTCGAACAGGGGCTCGAGGTCGTCGTTGTCGGGCAGCGAGCCGTCGGCGGGCTTGTTGCGCGACGCGGCACCGGCACGGCCCGAGGCGTAGACCACGGGGACGTCGAGGATCGCGTCGAGGTCGAGGTCGTCGACCTCGTCCGACAGGTCGGAGGCCAGGCCGAGGAGCAGGTCCTGCGACTCGGAGACGACCTCGTCGATGCGGGAGTCGGGGCGGTCCGTCTTGTTGACGAGCAGGATCACCGGGAGCTTCGCGGCGAGCGCCTTGCGGAGCACGAAACGGGTCTGGGGCAGCGGGCCCTCGGACGCGTCGACGAGCAGGACGACACCGTCGACCATGGACAGGCCGCGCTCGACCTCGCCACCGAAGTCGGCGTGGCCGGGGGTGTCGATCACGTTGATGGTGATGGGACCGCCCGCGCCGAACTCACTGGCGTGCTTGCCGTTGTAGAGCACCGACGTGTTCTTCGCGAGGATCGTGATGCCCTTCTCGCGCTCGAGGTCGTTCGAGTCCATCATCCGGTCTTCGCCCTCGAAGTGGGCGTCGAACGAGTTGGTCTGCGTGAGCATCGCGTCGACGAGGGTGGTCTTGCCGTGGTCGACGTGTGCCACGATGGCGACGTTGCGCAGGTCGGACCGGGTGGCGAGCGCCATACAGGACATCCTTCAATTTCTGGGAGAGTGTCGGGCCAGTGTTTTCACAGCACCGCACCCGTGGGCAGAACGCCCGACACGCCAGTCTACCGGTAGTTCGCAAGCAACAGGAGTACAGCGCATGAGCCGTCGGCGAACGTGGGTCGAGATCACCATCGTGCTGCTGCTCTCGCTCGGCGCCAGCGCCCTCTACTCGATCCTGCAGATCATCGACGACCTGTCGCAGACGACCCCGCTCGGCGAGCAGTCGACGGCACTCAACACCTCGTCGACCACGGTGCAGTACGTCGACCTCGCCCGGCAGCTGCTGGGGATCGCGGTGGACCTGGCGCCGGTCGCGCTCGTCTGCTACCTCCTGTGGAGCACGTCGCGGCCGCACCTCGGCCGGCTCGGGATCGACCGCTTCCGGGCGAAGCCCGACCTGGGCGGCCCGGCGCTCATCGCGCTGTGCATCGGGATCCCGGGGCTCGCGCTGTACTTCGGTGGACGGGCGCTCGGCATCACGGTGGCCGTCGACCCCGCCGCGCTGAACTCGTACTGGTGGACGGTCCCGGTCCTGCTGCTGTCCGCGATCCGCTCCGGCCTGCAGGAAGAGGTGATCGTGATCGGGTACCTCTACGCCCGACTCGGTGACCTCGGCTGGGGCCGCTGGCAGATGATCCTGTCCACCGCCCTGCTGCGCGGCAGCTACCACCTGTACCAGGGGTTCGGGGCGTTCATCGGGAACGCGGTGATGGGCATCGTCTTCGGCTGGATCTACACCAGGTGGGGTCGGCTCCTGCCGCTCGTCATCACGCACGCGCTGCTCGACGCGGTGGTCTTCGTCGGGTACCCCTGGGTGGCGCAAGCGTTCCCGCAGTTGTTCTCCTGAGCCACGGAGCGCATCCACAGCCCCCGCACAGCGCGCCGAGGGGCATCCACCGCCGTGCCGCCCTACCGTGAGACCCATGAGCATCCCCGCGATCGGCGAGTCCGCCCCGTCGTTCACCCTGCCGGGGATGGTCGTGCGGGGCGGCGTCCGCACCGACGACGAGTACGACCTGTCCGCCGAGATCGGCCGGACCGTGGTGCTGGCCTTCTACCCGGGCGACGCGACGGCGGTCTGCACGGCCCAGCTCTGCAGCTACCAGGCCGAACTCGACGAGTTCACCGACCTCGGTGCGACGGTGTGGGGCATCAGTCCGCAGGCCCTGGACTCGCACGAGGGGTTCGCCCGCGGTTCCTCGCTCGCGTTCCCGCTGCTCAGCGACACCGCGGGCTCGGCGATCCGCGCCTACGGGGTGCAGGCACCGGGCATCGGCCTGCGGCGATCCGTGTTCGTGATCGGTCCCGACGGCGTGGTCCGGTGGCGGCACATCGGCCTGGTCGGCCTACGGTTCCCGAAGGCCGAGACCATCCGCGAACAGATCGAACTGCTCGTTTCGTAGTCCCCGGCGTGGGAGTCCGCTGAACGCGTCGAGATGGGGTATTGACACCCCAACTGGGGGCGACGACCATTGACGGCACGAGGGTCCGTCCAGGATCTGCCTCCCCGGGGAATCGGGTCGCCCTGAGATACGCGACGGTGTGTCACACCCGCTCTCCGGGCGTCTCCGGGGAGGCATCTCGTACCCTCGTCCGGTGCACACCACCATCGTCGCCCCCGGCCTGCGGGTCCTCGCCCTCGTCCTCTGGGTCGTGGCCGTCGTGCTCGTCCCGCTGGCCCTGCTCGGCGGCGGCACCCCCTGGCTCGTACCGATCCCGAGCATCGCCGTTGCGTTCGTCGCGTGGGCGGTGCTGTGGCGTCCCCGGATCGAGCTGACGCCGGAGCACCTGCGCATCGTGGACGTCCGGCGGACCAGCACCTACACCTGGTCCCGCATCAGCGAGGTGCGGACGAAGTACGGCATCGAGGTGGTCACCAGCGAGGGCGTCCGCCGCGTCTGGATCGCGACCCGCCCGACGGCGCGTCTCGTCGCGCACACCGGTGACCAGCCGGGAGGCCCGGATCGCCTGGACGTCGACGCTGCGGCCGCGCGGATGCTGGCCCACGTGCCCGCCCCGGCCGAGCAGGACGGCCCGCCCCCGTCCAGTGTGACGGCTGCGCCGATCACCCACCGCACGCACGGCTGGACGATCCTGGCGATGGTCGTCCTCGGGGTCGCGGCGTCGATCGCGGCGGCACGGTTCTAGCTGCCGGCAGTCCGGGCAGCGCCCGCGGACTTCGCCCCGGCGCAGAAGGACACCCCCGACGTCGTGCGACGTCGGGGGTGTCCTTCGTGTGCGGTGTCGTTGGTGGACGGGGTGGCGACTACTTCGTGTAGCCGACGTCCTGCCACTTGACCGAGTACTGCTGGAACTGCGCCGGACCGTAGTTCACCAGGTCCTTGCGCACGCCCCAGGCGTACGGCTCGGCGAACAGCGGGATGGTGCCGGCGACCGCGACGATCTTCTTGTCGATCGCCTGGGCGTCCTTGATGCGGGCATCCGGGTCGAGTTCGGCGTTCGCCTTGTCCCATGCGGCACCGAGGGAGTCGTCCGTCACGCCGGTGTAGTTCTGGCCGGCGTCGGCGGGGTAGTAGATCGACTTCAGCGACGAGATCGGGAACGGTGTGCCCTGCCATGCGAAGTACGTGGCGTCGAAGTCACGCGTCGTCGTGGTGATGTACTTCGTGAAGAAGTCATCGGTGGGCACGGTGTCGATGGTCACCTTGAAGCCGGCGAGCTTGGTCTGCTGCTGCACGAGCTGCGCGATGTTCGCCGAGTTCGGGTTGTCCGACGGGATCACGAAGCGGACGTCGAGTTCCTTGCCACCCTTGGTCGCGTAGCCGTCCGAGCCGATCTTCCAGCCAGCGTCCTCGAGCTTCGACTTCGCCTTGTCGGTGCTGTAGCCGTAGACGCTCGACACGTCGTCCTGGTAGCCCTGCTGACCGGGCAGGTACGTCAGGTTGTTGAGCACGTCACCCGGGCTCTTGACCGGCGACAGGATCGCCTGGGCGAGCACCTTGCGGTTGATCGCCTGCGCGAACGCCTGGCGCACGTCCTGGTCCTTGAAGACGTCCGAGGTGCCGTTCAGCGTGATCTGGCGCTGCGTGGTACCGAGCGAACGCTCGATCTTCGAGTCGGACCGCGAGTTCGCCGTCTTGAGGTTGTCGGCGCTGCCGTTCAGGTTGAAGGCGTCGAGCTCCTTGTTGCCGTACGCCTGGGCGACACCGTCACGGGACACCGTCTTGAAGACGATCGTGTCGAGCTTGCCCTCGTCGCCCCACCACTTCGGGTTCTTCGCGAACGTCAGCACGCCGCCGTTGGCGTCGAAGGACTTCACGATGTACGGGCCACCGGAGACGTAGGTCGTGCCGTCGGCGGCGTACGGACCCTTGGCCCAGGCCTTGTTGAAGTGCTCGGGGGTGTCGACAGCCCAGTACGGGTAGATGGAGCCCAAGACGCTCGCCCAGTCGGCGTTGGTCTTCGAGAACGTCATGATGACGTCACGCTCGTCGGAGCCCTGCTTGACCGAGTCCACGTCCTCCCACACGTTGGTGGCGAGGGGCGCGAAGGCCTTGTTCGTGCCGTTCAGCGCCTTCCAGTTCGCGATGACGTCCTTGGCGCTGATCGGGGTGCCGTCCGACCACACGGCCTTCGGGTTGATCTTGATCTCGACGGTCTGGGGCGAGTCCTTGGTCAGCTCGACGGACGTCGCGTAGTCCTTGTTCGCCTCCCACTCGCCGTTCTCCTTGAACTGGATGAAGCCCGGCAGGTAGGCACCCGAGATCGTCTGGTCGTCGACGGTTCCGGAGTCGAGGTTGTTGATCTGGAAGTTCGCCGGTGCGCTGTCGATCGGCAGGGTGATCGACCCGCCGTCCTTGACGTCGGCGCGGTCCGCGACGGTCCAACCGGTCGACTTCAGCGACGACTCGGCGACCGCGGAGCTGCTGTTGCCAGCCTGTCCGCCGCCGGAGCAGCCCGCCAGCACGACGGCAGCTGCCGCAGCGGTGGCGAGGACGGCGATGCCCTTGATCCTCTTTCGCATGGCGAGGATTCCCTTTCGTTGTGGTTCGCGCAGATCGCGCTGGACCGCGTACGGCCCCCGCCGTCGCGTCTGTTGGTTGAGAACCCTAGCCACATCCGAAGGCGGCACAAGGGTCTGTGCGATGAATCGAAACACGCTCGTAACGAATGTTGCATAGCGTCACTTCCGTTGTCCCACCCGGTCGCCCGAACGGCTAGCCTGTCGCCACCGACAACGCCGTCCGGTCGGACGGCCGCACCCAGAGGTCACGAACCACATGCTCGCCTTCATCGCAAAGCGGATCGTCAACTACATCGTCCTGACGATCGTGGCGACCACGCTCGGGTACATCCTCGCCAGCACGACGCTCAACCCGGCCGCCCGGTTCCTGGGGCGCAACCCGGCCGTGCCGCAGGGCACCATCGAGGCGTCGCTCCGCAAGCTCGGCGCCGATCCGGACACCCCGCTCCTGGTCCGCACCTGGGACTGGTGGGTCGGTCTGGTCACGCACGGCTCGCTCGGCATGAGCACCCGCGGCACCGAGGTGACGGCCGACATCATCGCCCGCTCCGGGACGAGCCTGCGGCTGCTCGTGATCGGCACACTGCTCGGCGCGATCCTCGGGGTGCTGCTCGGCGTCTGGAACGCGGTCCGGCAGTACCGCACCTCCGACCAGGTCTCGACGTACCTGTCGTTCGCGGTGCTCGCCACCCCGACCTTCGTCATCGCGGTCGTGCTGATGATCCTCGCGACCACGCTCAACCAGGGCGTCGGGACGCAGGTGATCCGGTTCACCGGCGAGTACACGCCGGGGGTGACCGGGTTCTTCCCGGTGCTCGGTGACCGGCTCGTGCACCTGTTGTTACCGACGATCTCGCTGACGATCGGCGCCGTCGCCACCTACTCGCGCTACCAGCGCTCAGCGATGCTCGACGTACTGTCGAACGACTTCATCCGCACCGCACGGTCGAAGGGCCGCACTCGCGGGTCGGCGATCATGCGCCACGGCGTGCGGGTCGCCCTCATCCCGATGTCGACCTTCTTCGCGTACTCGTTCGGACTCATCCTGACCGGCGCGAGCATCACCGAGCTGGTCTTCAGCTGGCACGGCATGGGCGAGTACTTCGTCCAGAGCATCAGCAACAACGACATCAACGCGGCGTCGGGCACGATCCTCTTCACGGCGATCCTCGTGCTCATCGCAGGGACCCTCGCGGACCTGCTGTACGCCGCGCTCGACCCGCGAGTGAGGGTGTGACCCGTGTCTGTTCTCGACCCCACGACCACGACCACCGCCGGTGACCCCGGCGACGGCGACGCAGCCACGCCGGCGCACGTCATCGAGGTGAAGGGTGGCCGCACCCCGCTCTGGCGCAAGGTGTTCGGCACCTGGCGCGCGCGCATCGGCGGCAGCGCCCTGCTCCTCATCATCCTCTGGGCGTTCCTCGGCCCGTACCTGTACCACTGGAACGCCGTCGACTCCGACGGGCTGGCGTTCGGCATGCCGCCGACTGCGGCGCACTGGTTCGGCACGAACGACATCGGCCAGGACATCTACGCGCAGACCCTGGTCGGCCTGCAGAAGTCGCTGCTCATCGGCCTGATCGCCGGCCCGGCAGCGACCCTGATCGCCGGCATCGTCGGCGCGATCGCCGGGTACTTCGGCGGCGTCACCGACCGGCTGCTCGTGTGGGTCATCGACCTGCTGCTCGTGATCCCGTCGTTCTACGCGCTCGTGCTGCTCAGCCCGGTGTTCAAGAACCTGACGTGGGTGGCGCTCATCGTCGGGCTCGCGGTGTTCAGCTGGATGGTGATGGCCCGGGTGATCCGCGGGCAGACGATGTCGCTGCGCGAACGCGACTACGTCAAGGCCGCCCGGTTCATGGGTGTCCCGGCGTTCACGATCATCCGGCGGCACATCCTGCCGAACGTGGCGTCGCTGCTCATCATCGACGCCACGCTCGGCGTCGGCGCCGCGATCCTGGCGGAGAGCTCGCTGAGCTTCTTCGGCTTCGGCATCCAGATCCCCGACGTCTCGCTCGGCACCCTGCTCGCCGCCGGCAGCCAGTCCGCCGTCACCCGCCCGTGGCTCTTCGTCCTGCCCGCCGCGACGCTCGTCGCGACCGTGCTCTCGACCAGCCTGCTCGGCGACGCCCTGCGCGATGCCATCGACCCCACCTCCGGAGCCAACCGTGACTGAGCCGCTGCTCACCGTGTCCGACCTGTCGGTCACGTTCAACCCGAAGACCAAGCCCGTCTACGCGGTCCGGGGCGTCGACTACTCGGTGGCTCCCGGCGAGTTCCTCGGCATCGTGGGCGAGTCGGGTTCCGGCAAGTCGGTGTCCTCGATGGCCGTGATGGGTCTGCTGCCGTCGTCCGCCCAGGTGCAGGGCAGCATCCGGTTCGACGGGCAGGAGCTCGTCGGCAGGAACGACCGCGAGATGTCGGCGCTGCGCGGCCGGGACATCGCGATGGTGTTCCAGGACCCGCTGTCGGCCCTGACGCCGGTGTACACGATCGGCCAGCAGATCATCGAGGGCCTGCGCCTGCACGACCGCTCCCTCAGCCAGCACGCCGCACGCACCCGCGCCGAGGAACTCCTGCGCATCGTCGGCATCCCGAACCCGGCGCGACGACTCGACGCGTTCCCGCACGAGTTCTCCGGCGGCATGCGCCAGCGCGCGATGATCGCCATCGCCATCGCGAACGACCCGAAGCTGATCATCGCGGACGAGCCCACCACCGCGCTCGACGTGACGATCCAGGCACAGATCCTCGACGTGCTGCAGACCGCCAAGGACATGACCGGTGCGGCCGTGGTGCTCATCACGCACGACCTCGGCGTCGTCGCCGGCAACGCCGACCGCGTCGCCGTGATGTACGCCGGCCGGATCGTCGAGACGGCACCGGTGCTCCCCCTGTTCCGCGAGCCGGTGATGCCGTACACGATCGGGCTGCTCCGCTCGATGCCGAACATGACGTCCGCCCGCGCTGAGCGGCTCGTCCCGCTCGACGGCCGCCCGCCCCTGCTCACGCAGAAGCCGACCGGCTGCCCGTTCGCCGACCGCTGCCCGGCCGTCATCGACGCCTGCCGCGACGGCGAACCCGCCCTCGTCGCTCCGTCGGTGCCGCAGAGCGCCGACAACCCGGTCATGACCGGCGCCGTCACCACGATCGGCAACGGCACCCTGCTCGACGACCACACCGCCGCGTGCATCCGTCGCGACGAGATCGCCGCGGGCACCCTCGAGCGCTCGGAGATCTTCCCCCGCCCCGAGGACGTCCCCGAGGCAGCGGTCGACCACGGCGACGACGTCGTGCTCGAGCTGCAGGACGTGGTCAAGACGTTCCCGCTCACCAAGGGTGCGCTGTTCCGTCGGCAGATCGGCGAGGTGCACGCGGTGGACGGCATCTCCCTGACGCTCAAGCGCGGGCAGGTGCTCGGTCTGGTCGGCGAGTCCGGCTGCGGCAAGACGACCACCATCATGGAGATCCTCGAGCTCGCCGGCGCCCAGCACGGCACCATCCGGGTGAACGGCGTCGACACCGCCTCGCTGTCCAAGAAGGACCGACTGGCACTGCGCCGCGACATCCAGGTCGTGTTCCAGGACCCGATGGCGTCGATCGACCCGCGCCTGGACATCGGCTCGGTGATCGGCGAACCGCTCACCGTGCACGGCGTCGCGAAGGACGAGATCCGCCGACGGGTGCGCGAGGTCCTCGAGCTGGTCGGGCTCGAGCCGAGCTACATCGACCGGTACCCGCACGAGTTCTCCGGCGGCCAGCGGCAGCGCATCGGCATCGCCCGAGCGCTCATCGTGGAGCCCAAGATCCTGGTGCTCGACGAGCCGGTCTCCGCGCTCGACGTCTCCGTGCAGGCCGGTGTGATCAACCTGCTCGAGGACCTCAAGCACCGCCTCGGGCTGTCCTACCTGTTCGTGGCGCACGACCTGTCCGTCGTCCGGCACATCGCTGACGACGTCGCGGTCATGTACCTCGGCCGCATCGTCGAGTACGGCGACGGGGACGCGGTCTTCTCGGACCCGCAGCACCCGTACACCCGGGCCCTGCTGTCGGCCGTGCCGGTGCCGGACCCCATGGCCGAGGCGGCCCGCGGGCGCATCCTGCTCGACGGCGACCTGCCCTCCCCCACGGAGCGCATCGACGGCTGCCGGTTCCGCACGCGCTGCCCGCTCTACCAGCTCCTCGACGAGGGCCGGCAGGAGCAGTGCCGGACGATCGACCCGGGTCTCGAACCCGTGCACGGCCGCGGTGTCGCCTGCATTCAGACCGACCAGGAGCACCTGCTCACCGAGCGGGTCGGCGCGGTCGTCTGACGGCGCTGGTCACGTTCACCGCTCCAGATCGTGAGCAGGAATGGTCGGGTCCCGTCCGCGGACCCGACCATTTCTGCTCACCAAGCGCGGCAGTGCACGTGACCAGCAGACGGACGGGAGGCCCGCTACCAGCTGGTACCGGGCCTCCCGTCCGTCGTGTGGTCGCGATCGCGAGCCGCGTCAGGCTCCCAGCCACAGGCTGAGCAGCGAGGCGGCGAGCAGCGCCAGCGCCGCTGCGCCGACCGCCAGGGCCGGCACGTCCCAGCCGCGCACGGCGTCGCCGGCGCCGGCGCCGTCGCGGTGTTCGGACCAGCGGTCGAGCAGCACCGTCATCTCGTCGGGCTGTCGCAGGACCGCCCGCTCACCGCGCCGGGCCGGCTTCGGCCGCGGCAGCGACGGCCCGCCCCAGCACTGGACCTTCCGGCCGGCGACCGTCTCGATCACGATCTGCCAGCGGAGCCGGACGTCGGCGACGGCCTGCCACGGCACCACGGTGCGGCGCAGTGGGTTGACCACGGTGACGGCACGCTCGTCGATGACGATGCACGGGCGGTAGGTCAGGACCCAGAGCGCCCAGACGAGCACGGCGATCGGGCCGGCGGCGCGGAGGACGACGTCCCAGCTCCCCCGGAATGCCGCATCGCCGAGCAGGAACAGGCCCAGGACGGCGACGAGGCCGGACGCCACCGCGCCCCCGCGACCAGCGCGGAGGACGACGGGGCGTCCGGCCTCGTTCGTGTCCAGGTGGATCAGCGTCCGAACTCGAACCCGGCACCGGGGATGGCGGCCAGGAGGTCCTTCGTGTACTGCTCCTTCGGGGCGGCGAAGACCTCGTCGGTCGTCGCCTTCTCGACGATCTGCCCACGGCGCATGACGCACACGTTGTCCGCGACGAGGCGGACGACCGCGAGGTCGTGCGTGATGAACAGGTACGTCAGGCCGAGCTCGGTCTGCAGCTCGGTGAGCAGGTCGAGGATCTGGCCCTGCACGAGCACGTCGAGCGCGGAGACGGCCTCGTCGAGGACGATGACCTCCGGCTTGAGCGCCAGCGCGCGGGCGACGGCGATGCGCTGTCGCTGGCCACCCGAGAGCTCGTTCGGGTAGCGGTTGACCATCGACTTCGGCAGCGCGACCTGGTCGAGCAGCTCGAGCACGCGGGCCCGACGCGATGCCTTGTCGCCCACCTTGTGCGTGGCGAGCGGCTCGGCGATCGTGTTCCCGACGTTGTACATCGGGTCCAGGGAGCCGTACGGATCCTGGAACACCGGCTGCACGCGGCGGCGGAAGTCGAAGAGGTCCTTGCCCTTCAGCGCGCCGATGTCGATGCCGTCGAACTGCACGGTGCCGCTCGTGATGCTCTCGAGCTGCAGGACGAGCTTCGCGACGGTCGACTTGCCCGAACCGGACTCGCCCACGAGCGCCGTGGTGGTGCCCTTCTGGATCGAGAACGACACGTCGTCGACGGCCTTGAGCTCGCGCGTTGCGAGGCTCTTGCCGCGCAGCTTGTAGACCTTCTCGAGGTTCTTCACCACGATGAGGTCCTCGGCCGGACGGTGCTCGCGCTCCTGGGCCCGGGCGATCAGCTCGGCGTCGTCGTTGCCGGCGTCGGCGATGTCGACCCGCTCGTGCTGCACCTTCGACTGGATGCGACGGCTGGCCAGCGACGGTGCCGCCGCGACGAGGCGCTGCGTGTACGGGTGCTGCGGGTTGGCCAGGATCTCCTTCGAGGGACCGGCCTCGACGACCTGGCCCTTGTACATCACGACGAGCTTCTCGGCACGCTCGGCGGCGAGCCCGAGGTCGTGCGTGATGAACAGCACCGAGGTGCCGAAGTCGCGGGTCAGGGTCTCGAGGTGGTCGAGGATGACGCGCTGGACGGTCACGTCGAGCGCGCTCGTCGGCTCGTCGGCGATGAGCAGCTGCGGGCGGCTCGACAGACCGATGCCGATGAGCACGCGCTGGCGCATGCCGCCGGAGAACTCGTGCGGGTACTGCTTCAGGCGGGTCGAGGCGTCCCCGAGACCGGCTTCCTGCAGGACCTCGACCGCACGGGCGCGGACGGCCGCCTTGCCGGTCGCCATGCCGTTCGCACGGATGGCCTCTTCGACCTGGAAGCCGATCGACCACAGCGGGTTGAGGTTCGACATCGGGTCCTGGGGGACGTAGCCGATCTCCTTCCCGCGGATCTCCGACATCTCCTTGTCGCTCAGCCCGACGAGCTCGCGCCCGTTGAACTTGATCGAGCCCCCGGTGACCTCACCGGTGCCGGGCAGCAGCTTGATGATCGCCTGGGCGCTCGTCGACTTGCCCGATCCGGACTCGCCGACGATCGCCAGACGCTCGCCCTGCTCGAGGGTGAGGTTGACGCCGCGGACGGCCTGCACGAGGCCGCTCTGGGTCTTGAAGCCGACCTGCAGGTCGGTGATCTCGAGCAGCGGTGCGCCGGAACCGCCGGCGCGGCTGCTGCTCGTCTGGGTCAGTGTCTCGCTCATCGGCGGGCCCTCGCCTTCGGGTCGAGCGCGTCGCGCACCACGTCACCGAGGAGCAGGAACGCGAGCACGGTGATGGACAGGGCTGCCGACGGCCAGAAGATCGTCGACGGGTTGGTGCGGATCGACGTCTGGGCGGTACCGATGTCGAGGCCCCAGCTCAGGGCCGACGGGGGCAGCCCGATACCGAGGAACGACAGCGTCGCCTCGGCGACGATGAACGTGCCGAGCGACACGGTCGCGACCACGATGACCGGAGCCAGCGAGTTCGGGATGACGTGGCGCACGAGCGTCCGGAACCGGCTGACGCCCAGGGCCGCCGACGCCATGACGTAGTCGGCCTGCTTGGCGCTCAGCACGGCGCCACGCATGATGCGGGCGATCTGCGGCCACGCGAAGGCCGCGAGCACGAGCGCGACGGTGATCGCGTTCCGCGCCGGGATGACCGACATGATCACGATCGCACCGAGGACGGTGGGGATCGAGAAGAAGATGTCTCCGATACGGGACACGATCGTGTCGAGCCAGCCGCCGTAGAAACCGGCCAGCGACCCGATCACGATGCCGACGATCGACACCAGGATCGTCGCGACGATGCCGACGATGAGCGAGTTCTGGGCCCCCCAGATCACGCGGGCGTAGACGTCGGAGCCCTGACGGGTGAATCCGAGGATGTGCCCGGCCTCGGGTCCGCCGTCGCTGTTGTCCAGGTTCGACGCCCGCGGGTCCACGTGGGCGAAGAGCCCCGGGAAGACCGCGACGACGATGATCAGCAGGATCAGGATGGAGGAGACCCAGAACGTCGGGCGGGTCCGCATGGACTCCCAGGCGTCGGTCCACAGGGAACGGGTCTTCTCGTCCTCGTTGACCTGGTCGACCGCCTGCAGCGGGGTCTCCTCGAGCGGGGCGACGTAGTGCGTCGCCGAACGGGGTGCGGCGTTACTTGGCATAGCGGATCCTCGGGTCCAGGACGGCGTAGAGCAGGTCGACCAGGAGGTTGGCGAGCATGAAGATGATGACCATCACGGCGACGAAGGAGACCACGGTCGGACCCTCGCCGAGCTTGACGGCGCGGAACACCGTGCCGCCGACACCGTTGATGTTGAAGATGCCCTCGGTGACGATCGCGCCGACCATCAGGTTGCCGATGTCGACACCCAGGTAGGTGACCACGGGGATCAGCGAGTTCCGGAAAATGTGCACTCCGACGACACGACGACGGGGCAGGCCCTTGGCCGTGGCGGTGCGCACGAAGTCGGCGCTCATGTTCTCGGCGACGCTGGCTCGGGTCAGACGCACGATGTACGCGAACGACACCGATGCGAGCACGATCGCCGGCAGGACGAGTTCGCTCCACGGTGCCTCGCCGGAGACGGTGACCCGGAACAGCCCGAGCTTGATGCCGAAGACGTACTGCAGCACGAACCCGACGACGAAGGTCGGCACCGAGATGAGCAGGAGCGACACGACGAGCGCGGTGGCGTCGAACAGCTTGCCCTTGCGCAGACCCGCGATGACGCCGACGACGATGCCGGCGACGGCCTCGAACACGAGCGCGAGGATCGCCAGGCGCGCGGTGATCGGGAAGGCCGACGCGAGCTGCTGGCTGACCGGCAGACCGGAGTAGGTGACACCGAGGTCGCCGCGGAACACGCCGCCGATCCAGAGCAGGTACTGCACGATGAACGGCTTGTCGAGGTTGTACTGCTGACGCAGCGTCTCGATGACCTGCGGCGACGGCTGACGGTCGCCGAACAGCGCGGCGATCGGGTCGCCGGGCAGCGAGAAGACCAGGAAGTAGATGAGGAACGTGGCCCCGAAGAACACGGGGATGAGTTGCAGGAGGCGCTTGCCGAGGTACCAGAGCATCAGATCACTGCCCGGTCCGGAGCGATGTCGATCAGGTTCATTGTGGTGAGGGTTGGACGGTCCGAGGGTCGGCACGGAGTCCGGTGCGGGAGGGCGCCCGCGGTGTGGGGGAAGGTACTACCGCCGCGGTACGGGGGTTCGGGGACCGTGTGGTCCCCGAACCCCCGTCCGGTGGTCGCGAGGCAGGATACCTGCTCGCGCTTCGGTCTCTAGGAGACCTGGATCAGTTCTTGACCTCGATGTCGTAGTACAGCGGCACCGAGTTCCAGCCGAACTTGACGTTCGACACGTTGTCCGCGTTCCAGACACCGGTCACGTTGGAGTACCAGAGCGGGATCTCGGGCAGGTCCTCGAACAGGAGTTCCTGAGCCTGGTCGAAGGACTTGTTGCCCTCTTCGACGGTCGCAGCCGAACGGCCCTCGGCGAGCAGCTCGTTGTACTCCTTGGAGTCGTACCGCGAGTAGTTGTTCGACGAGCCCTCACCCATGGTCGGGCCGAGGAAGTTGTACAGCGACGGGTAGTCGGCCTGCCAACCGGTCCGGCTTCCGCCCGTGAGCTTGTCGTTCGTCTGCAGGTCCAGGGCTTCCTGGAACGTCGGGATCGCGTTGCCCTCGGCCTTGATGCCGAGCGTGTTCGAGATCGAGTTCGTGACTGCGGTCACCCACGCCTCGTGGCCACCATCGGCGTTGTAGGTGATGGTGAGGGTGTCGTCGTACTTCGAGATCTTGTCGGCCTCGGCCCAGAGCTTCTTGGCCTCGGACTCGTCGTAGTCGAGGACGTCCGAACCATCGAGGTCGTCGTTCCAACCGGCGATCACCGGGGAGGTGAAGTCCTTGGCCGGGGTGCGGGTGCCGTCGAAGATCTTGTCGGTGATCTGCTTGCGGTTGATCGCCATCGAGACGGCCTCGCGGCGCAGCTTGCCCTCTTCACCCTTCCAGTGGTCGAGGTAGTAGGGCAGGTAGATCGCCTGGAAGATCGCGGCGGGCTGGTTGACGTTCGAGTCCGGGAAGTCGGACTTGTAGGTCTTGAACGCGCTGTCCGGCACGGCGTCGAGGACGTCGAGGTTGCCGCCCTGGGCGTCGGAGTACGCGGTGTCCTGCGAGGCGTAGAACGTGATCGTGAGACCACCGTTCTTCGGCTTGCGCTTGCCCTCGTAGTCCTTGTTGGTGACGAGCTTGATGGACTGGTTGTGGGTCCAGGCCTTCTTGCCGTCGAGCTTGTACGGACCGTTGCCGATCGGGTTCTCACCGAACGCCTTGGTGTCGTCGTAGAACGCCGAGGGCAGCGGCACGAACGCCGAGTAGCCGAGCGACAGCGGGAAGTCGGACTGCGCCGACTTCAGCGTGACGGTGAACTCGTCGTCGTCCACGACCTTGAGGCCGGTGAGCTCGGAGTCCTTGTCGGCGTTGTAGCCCTCGATGTTCTCGAAGAAGTAGCTGGCGCCCTGGGCGTTCGACTTCTGGGCTGCCCAGTTCCACGCCTTGGTGAACGACTCGGCCGTGACCTTCTCGCCGTTCGTGAAGGTGTAGTTCGTGTTCAGCGTGATGTCGAAGGTCTTGGAGTCATCGGTGTCGATGCTCTTCGCGACCTCGTTGACCGGCTTGCCGTCGGCGTCGTACGAGACGAGGCCTTCGAAGAGCGAGTCGATGATCTTGCCGCCACCGGTCTCGGTGGTGTTCGACGGGATCAGCGGGTTCTGCGGCTCGCTGCCGTTCGTGGTGACGATCCCGGACGCGTTCGCCGAGCCCGAGTCACCGCCGTTCGACGAGCTGTTGCTGGAGCAGGCGGTCAGGGCGAGTGCTGTGGCCCCGAGCACGGCGAGGGCTGAGAGCCCGGCGCGCTTCTTGATCAAGGTTCCTCCTGGTGCATGGGACGCGCAAGGGCACAGCGGTGTCACCCGGGCGCGTTTGACCTCTGCACTGTAGGCAAGGTGAACAGCGGCGTCCAAACCCAGGGGCGAACGGTTACACGCCGGTAACCAACTTGCACGATCCTTGCGAGAAGATGCAACATTCGGGCGCGTGCCGGTGAAGGGTGCGTTTTTGTTGCATCTGAATGAAATCTGTTGCACTCCGTCACACTTCTGTGCAAGCCGGGGGACGGACGAGCATCGCTCAGGGGTACGGCTCGGGGGCCGCGTCGAGCGGTCAGGACCTGCCGTGGGTGGCGCGCCGAGTGGTCGCGAACTGTCGGTCGGCGCGGGTTCTGGCGACGGTCCGTGACCACTCGCCGGAACTGAGCGGGGTGTTGTGACCGCCTGGGACCGCTCGGGCTGGCCGAACGCGACCTGCCCCGCCCGGACACGACCGTGCCCCGCCCGGAGAACCGGACGGGGCACGAGGCGCGGGGCACGGTGCGCGGTGCGCGGTGCGCGGTGCGACGATCACCACGGGGGGTCGGCGCCGGTCGGGATCAGGCGAACGCCTCGATCGGCGGGCAGGCGCACACCAGGTTGCGGTCACCGTAGGCCTGGTCGATGCGGCGCACCGGCGGCCAGTACTTCCGGCCGCTGATGCCCGGCAGCGGGTAGACGGCCTGCTCGCGGGTGTAGGCGTGCGCCCACTCCCCCGAGATCACCGACGAGGCGGTGTGCGGCGCGTGCACGAGCGGGTTGTCGTCCGCCGGCCACTCCCCGCGCTCCACCGCTGCGGCCTCGGCACGGATGGCGAGCATGGCGTCGACGAAGCGGTCGAGTTCGGCCAGGTCCTCGCTCTCGGTCGGTTCGACCATGAGCGTGCCCGCGACCGGGAACGACATCGTCGGCGCGTGGAACCCGTAGTCCACCAGGCGCTTCGCGACGTCGTCGACCGTGATGCCGGTGGTGTCCCGCAGCGGGCGGAGGTCGAGGATGCACTCGTGCGCCACGAGTCCGTCGTCGCCCGTGTACAGCACCGGGAACGCGTCGCGCAGACGAGCCGCGATGTAGTTCGCCCCGAGCACGGCGGCCTCGGTCGCACGGGTCAGCCCCTCGAGCCCCATCATCCGGACGTAGGTCCACGTGATCGGCAGGATGCTCGGGCTGCCGTACGGCGCCGCACTGACCGGACCACCGGCGTGGGCAAGGCGGTCGTCCGCCTCGGCGACGGTGGCACCGGAGCGCCGGTCCGCCTGCTGCGCGAACGGGTGGCCGGGCAGGAACGGCGCCAGGTGCGCCTTCGCGGCGACGGGTCCCACGCCGGGGCCGCCACCGCCGTGCGGGATGCAGAAGGTCTTGTGCAGGTTGAGGTGCGACACGTCGCCGCCGAAGTCACCGAAGCGGGCGTGGCCGAGCAGCGCGTTGAGGTTCGCACCGTCGACGTAGACCTGGCCGCCGACGTCGTGCACGGCGTCGCAGATCTCGCGGATGTCGTGCTCGTAGACGCCGTGGGTGGACGGGTACGTGATCATCAGGGCCGCGAGGGTGTCGGCGTTGGCGGCGACGCGCGCCCGGAGGTCCTCGAGGTCGACGTTGCCGTTCTCGTCGCAGGCCACGACGACGACCCTCATGCCGGCGAGCACCGCGGACGCCGCGTTCGTGCCGTGGGCGCTCGACGGGATCAGGCAGACCGTGCGCTCGCTGTCGCCGTTGGCCTGGTGGTAGCCGCGGATGGCCAGCAGGCCGGCGAGTTCACCCTGGCTGCCGGCGTTCGGCTGCAGGGACACCGTGTCGTACCCGGTGACCTCGGCGAGCCACGACTCGAGGTCACCGATCATGTCGAGGTACCCATCGACGTCCTCGCGCGGCGCGAACGGGTGGACGTTCGCGAACTCCGGCCAGGTCACGGCGGCCATCTCGGTCGCTGCGTTGAGCTTCATCGTGCAGCTGCCGAGCGGGATCATGCCGCGGTCGAGCGCGTAGTCCTTGTCGGACAGGTGCTTGAGGTACCGCATCATGCGGGTCTCGCTGCGGTGAGCGCTGAACACGGGGTGCGTCAGGTAGTCGCTCTCGCGCTGCAGGGCGGCCGGGAGGCCCGTGGCCGCGTCGCGCACGGCGGTCTCGGTCGCGGGTACGGTCACGTCCACCGCCCCGAGCACGCCCGCGAGCGCCACGACGTCGTCTGGCGTGGTCGTCTCGTCGACGGACAGCTGGAACGTGTCGGCGTCCACGACGTGCAGCAGGTAGCCGGCGTCCTGCGCTGCCGCCACGATCGCCTCGGCGCGACCGACGGATCGCAGGGTGAGCGTGTCGAAGAAGGCGTCGTGCACGAGCTCGACCCCGGCGTCACGCGCCACGGCGGCGAGCGCACCCGTGGTCCGTGCGACCCGTCCGGCGATGAACCGCAGACCCTCGGGCCCGTGGTAGACCGCGTACATCGAGGCCATCACGGCCAGCAGGACCTGCGCGGTGCAGATGTTGCTCGTCGCCTTCTCGCGGCGGATGTGCTGCTCGCGGGTCTGCAGGCTGAGGCGGTAGGCCATCGCTCCGTCGGCGTCGAAGGACACCCCGACCAGGCGACCGGGCAACTGGCGCTCGAGGCCGGCGCGCACGGCGAGGTAGCCGGCGTGCGGGCCACCGAAGCCGAGCGGGACGCCGAAGCGCTGGCTCGTGCCGACGGCCACGTCGGCACCGAGGTCGCCGGGGCTGGCGAGCAGGGTCATCGCGAGCAGGTCGGCTGCGACGACGGCGATGCCGCCACCGGCGTGGACCCGCTCGATCACGGACGACGGGTCGACGATGCGGCCCGAGGCGCCCGGGTACTGCACGATGACGCCGAACGCACCGTCGAGCTGGTCGTCGCTCGGGCCGTCGACAGCATCGAACGCGCGCAGCGTGATGCCCACGGCGTCGGCACGGTGGTCGAGCAGCGCACGGGTCTGCGGCAGCAGGTCGGCGTCGACGAGGAACGCGTCACCCTTGACCTTGGACGCGCGGCGGGCGAGGAGCATGCCCTCGACCACGGCGGTGCCCTCGTCGAGCATCGAGGCGCCGGCGGTGGCCATGCCGGTCAGGTCGGACACCATCGTCTGGAAGTTGATGAGCGCTTCGAGGCGGCCCTGCGAGATCTCCGGCTGGTAGGGCGTGTACGCCGTGTACCAGCTCGGGTTCTCGAGCACGTTCCGCTGGATCACCGCGGGCGTGTGGGTGCCGTGGTAGCCGAGTCCGATCATGGCGCGGCGGACGGTGTTGCGGCCGGCCTTCGCGCGGAGTTCGGCGAGCGCCTCGGTCTCGCCGACGGCGGCCGGGATCACCGAGTCCGCGACGGGACCCACGTGGATGGACTCCGGGATCGCCGCACGGACCAGGGCGTCGAGCGACGGCTGCCCGACGACGTCGAGCATGGCCTGCTGGTCGGCCGGGGTGGTGCCGATGTGGCGGTCGGCGAAGGTCGTCTGGAGGTTCTCGAACGCGGTCATGCGATGGAGGCCCGGTACGCGTCGTGGTCCATGAGGTCCTCGGGGAACGAGGTGCCGTCGACCTTGATCTTCACGAGCCAGCCGGCACCGAAGGGGTCCTGGTTGACGGTGTCGGGGGTGTCGACGACGGCGTCGTTGACCTCGACGACCTCGCCCTCGATCGGGGCGAAGAGCTCGCCGACGCTCTTGGTCGACTCGATCTCGCCGATCTGCTCACCGGCGGTGGTGGCGGTGCCGACGGCGGGGAGCTCGACGTAGACGACGTCCCCGAGCTGCTCGGCGGCGTGGTCGGTGATGCCGACGGTGACGGTGTCGCCCTCGACGAGCAGCCACTCGTGGTCGGCCGTGTACTGGAGTGCGGTCTGGTCGGTCATGGGGTCAGCCTTTCGAGGCGCGGCGGTAGAAGGGGAACGCGGAGACCGTGCTGGGGACGGCAGAGCCGCGGACGTCGATGTGGAGGACCTGTGCCCCGTCCGACACGGCGGCGAGCGCGGCCGGGTCGACGAAGGCCATCGCGACGGGGTGTCCGAGCGTCGGCGAGAGCGCACCCGAGGTCACGGTGCCGACGATCGTGCCGTCGAGCACGACGTCGTAGCCGGCCCGGGGCGCACGACGCCCCTCGGTCACCAGGCCGACGAGCACGCGGGCGCCCTCGGACGGGGTGACCCCCGCCGCACCGACGAAGTCGCCGTCCTTCGCGACGACGCGGCCGAGCCCGGCCTGGGCCGGACGGACGTCGGTGCCGAGCTCGTGCCCGTACAGGGGCATCCCGGCCTCGAGCCGCAGGGTGTCCCGTGCGGCCAGCCCGGCGGGGACGACCCCGCGGTCGGCTCCGGCCTCGAGCAGGGCGTCCCAGAGCACCGGGGCGGTGTCGGGGTCGCTGTAGACCTCGAAGCCGTCCTCGCCCGTGTACCCGGTCCGCGCGACGAGCACGTCGGCACCGTCGAACAGCGCGTGCAGCACGCGGTAGTAACCGAGTTCGTCGAGCGGGGTCTCGGGCTGCAGGCGGTCGGCGACGACGAGCGCGTCGAGCGTGCCGGCAGCCGCGGGGCCCTGGATCGCGACGAGGGCCGTGGTGTCGGAGTCGTCGGAGACCTCGACGGCGAAGCCGTCGGCCCGGACGGTGAGCGCGCTGACGGCGACGTCGCGGTTCGCGGCGTTCGCGACGACGAGGAACACGTCGCCCTCGGTCCGGTACACGACGAGGTCGTCGAGGATCCCGCCGTCCTCGGCGAGGAGCAGCGAGTACTTGGCGCGGCCGACCGGCATCGCCCCGAACGACCCGGCGAGCGCGTGGTCGAGGAAGGCGACGGCGCCGGGGCCGGTCACGCCGATCTCGGCCATGTGCGACAGGTCGAAGACCCCGGCGGCCTGGCGCACGGCGTGGTGCTCGGCGAGGTCCGACGAGTAGCGCACGGGCATCCGGTACCCGGCGAAGTCGGTGAAGGTCGCACCGGCGGCCTCGTGGACGGCTTCGAGCGGCGACGAACGCTGACCCGGCGTGGGCAGTGGGGACGGACTCATGGCGGAGTTCTCCTGGCATCGGCAGGGCCCGGCGACGATCGCCGGGTGGAACTCCCCCTCTGTCATGGGCCTGAGAGTTTCACCGCGGCCCGTGAGGTCCGGCGGCTTTCACCGTGGGCGAGACGACCGAGCGTCTGCTTTTCAGAGTGGCCTGTCCGCTGCGGTGTGGGACCTGAGAGATTGACGGGGGGATTGCTCCTTCGGTGCCGTGCGTGCGCCCGAGGGCACGACGTACCCGGAGGTACGTGCACGGCGTCTCCCGCGACGGATGAGCGGCCGGTGTTCAGTTGTCCGCGACGAGCATACCGAGACCGCGTTACGAGCGTGTGTCGTGGTCCGGCCTTCGACATCTCGTAGAATGCCGGGATGGCCGGACAACGATCGCGCCCCCGCGGGCAGCTGGAGCAGGCGGTGCTCGACGCACTCCGCTCCGCCGACTCCGGGCTCACCGCACGCCAGGTGCTCGACGCGTTCCCGGAGCCCCGCCCCGCACTGACCACCGTGCTCACCGTGCTCGACCGGCTCGGCCGCAAGGGTCAGGTCGAACGCGAGCAGCACGACGACGCTCCCCTGACGTTCCGTGCCGTGCACAGCCGTGACGAGCAGACCGCGTCCCTGATGTCGAGTGCGCTGGCCGCCTCGGCCGACCGCGAGGCCGCACTGCTGCAGTTCACCGGGTCGCTCGCCTCGGACGACCTCGAGGCCCTGCGGCGCGCCCTCGACGCCCGCGCCCGCTCCTGACCGGCTGCGCACCGTGGTCGTCGCCGGCATCGCGCTCATCGTCCTCGCACTCGCGGTGGTGGTGTTCGCGCCCCGGGTGCTGACCCGTTCCGCCTGGACGATCGACCTGCCCCGCACCGCGCTGGTCTGCTGGTCGGTCGCGGTGCTGCTCGGCGCCGTCGACTTCGTGGCGGGCATCACCCTCGTCGTGCTCGCCGACCGCCCGGTCACCGAACTGTTCGGCGGCGACAGCTCCCCCACGCACGGCTTCAACGTCGGCGTCGCGCTGCTCGCGGTCGTGGCGTTCGTCGTCGCGGTGCGGGTGCGTCCCGGCCCGGAGCACGAGGCCGTCCGCCAGGCGATGCGCGCAGGCGTCGCCCCGCCCCGCGAGATCGACGGCACCCCGGTCGCTGTCGTCGAGGCCGACCACGCGCTGGCGTGTGCGGTCCCGGGTCGGAGCGGCGGCGTGCTCGTCAGTACCGGCTTGGCAGACCGGTTGCGCACCGACGAACTGGAGGCAGTGGTCGCCCACGAACGCGCCCACCTGACCCAGCACCACGCGGCTGCGGTCGCGGTCGCCGAATCGATCGAGCGTGCGGTCCCGTGGGTGCCCGGCGCACGCGCCATGGCGCGGTCGACGCGCGTGCTCGTGGAGTTCGCCGCGGACGACGCGGCGGCCCGTCGGGTCGGACGCGACGCCCTGCGCCGGGCGGTGCTGGTGGCGGACGGGAGCAGTCCGCTCGGCGCGATCCGGGCCTCCAGGCTGTCGTGAGCGGACACGTGTCGGGGGCGAGGCATATGGTGATCGCACCGTGAAGCCACTGACCGAAGCCGACATCCGAACCTCGTTCGTCAACGCCACCCCCGACGAGCTCGAGCAGCTACCGATCCCGGGCCTGCACGAAACCCTGTGGGACGAACGTGAGTTCCTGGGGTGGCGCGACCCGCAGGCCGCCCGCCGCGGGTACATCGTGTCCTGGATCGACGAGCGCCCGGTGGGCATCGTCGTCCGGTCCGCTGGTGGGTCACTGCGCCCGGGCATCGCCGCGATGTGCTCGTTCTGCCACTCACCACAGCCCGCCACCCAGGTGCGGCTGTTCTCCGCACCCCGCGCCGGTGAGGCCGGGCGCAACGGCAACACCATCGGCACCTACATCTGCGAAGACCTCGGGTGCCCGATGCTCATCCGCACTGCGCCGCCGCACCTGAACCCGCCGGCGACGATCGCGATGCGCGGTGCCGCACTGCTGCAGCGGGTGCAGAACTTCACCGCGGACATCATGAAGTCGGCGTGAGCCGGTTCGGCACCGCCCGGTGGGCCGTGGTCGAGGAACTCGGCGACGGCCGGTGGCGACTGACCCTGCGGGACGACGCCGACGACGAGCTCGGCGCGTTCGGCCTGGGCGTCGAGGGGCCGTGGGACCCGGACGTCGAACCGCACGTCGGGTTCGTGCTCGTGCAGCTCGGGCTGACGTTGCGCGGGGCTCGGCCGTGGCGCATCGACGAACTCGGTGACCACCGGGCGCCCGTCCTGTCGCTCGGCTGAGCGAGGACGCCCGACCGCTCTCCGTTCTCGCAGGCACTCGGCTCGGTCAGTCGGCGGCGACGAAGTTGCGCAGGATCTCGCGGTCATCGTCGGCGCGCATGGCCCACGCGAGCTCGCTGCGGTGGTCGCTGCCTTCGAGCGGCAGGAGCGCCACCGTGTCGGGAGCGGCGAGCGCGGCGCTCTCCGGCACCACCGTGACACCGAGGCCCACCCCGACCAGGTGCAGCACGGTCGCCCAGGTCGTGGCCTCCTGCACGATGACGGGCTGGCGACCACCTGCGGTGACCGGCGCGAGGTTGCGCTCGGTCGCCAGGGCTCCCGCGACCGCCGGGAAGAACACGAACGGCTCGTCGACCAGCTCGGTGCCGCGGATGCGATCGCGGTCCGCCAGGCGGTGGCCGCGCGGGACGGCGGCGACGAAGGCCTCGGACCGGAACGGCAGCAGCCGCACGGCGGGGTCCGGGTCTGCGTCACGGACGACGGCGAGGTCGAGCTCGCCGCGGACGATCCGGGCGAGCAGGGTCGACGAGTACCCCTCGGTCAGTTCGACCCGGACCAGGGGGTAGCGCTCGCGGAACGCCTGCACGCGTTCGATCGGACCGAGGGGCAGCGCGGAGACGACGAACCCGACGTCGAGCCGACCGACCTCGCCCCGCCCGACCCGCACCGTCTCGTCGAGGTCCCGTCGCACCTGCCCGAGCAGCGACCGCGCACGGCCCTGCAGCACCCGGCCGGCTGCGGTCAGGGCCACACTGCGGCTGGTCCGGACGAACAGGTCGACCCCGAGCGCGCGTTCGGTCCGCCGGATCTGCTGGGACAGCGCTGGCTGGGCGATCCGCAGCTGCTCGGCCGCCCGGCCGAAGTGCAGCTCGTCGGCGACGGCCAGGAACGCCCGCAGCTGCCGGAGGTCGACGTCGGGTTCTCGATCCATGCACCCAGCGTATCGATCAGCGCGAACGAGTATTGGACGTGACTGCATCGTCCATCGAGGATGGTTGCATGCCCGAAGCGACCTCCACCGTCACCATCGCCGACCTCGCCACCCCCGCGGACGCCGAAGCGTTCCGCACGCTCAACGAGGCCTGGATCACCCGGTACTTCACCCTCGAGGACGAGGACCGCGTGTTCCTCTCCGATCCCGTCGGCCGGGTCGTGGAGCGGGGCGGGGCCGTCCTGGTCGCCCGGCTCGACGAACAGGTCATCGGGTGCATCGGGGTCGTGCCCACCACCCCCGGCGTGTTCGAGCTCGTGAAGATGGCCGTCTCCCCCGACCACCAGGGGCACGGCACCGGGCGGAAGCTCATCACCGCGGCACTCGACCGGGCACGCGAACTCGGCGCACGCCGCCTCGACCTGGAGAGCAACGCGCAGCTCACCAGCGCCGTGCACCTGTACGAGGCGTTCGGCTTCCGGCACCTGCGCGAGGACGAGATCGCCCCGAGCCCGTACGTGCGGGCCGACGTGCACATGACGCTCGAGCTGCGCTGACGTTCGACCGGCACTGACGTTCGGCCTGCACTGACGTTCGGCCTGCACTGACGGCGGCCCGGTCCCGGTACGCTCGCGGCATGGCGACGTACGAGGTGCAGGCGGTCCGCGAGGCCGGCGCGTGGCAGGTCTTCATCGACGGCTTCATGGTGACCGAGGTGTCCCGGTGGCCGTCCGTCGGGTTCGTGGCCCGCGAGCTCCTCGCGATGGACCGCGACGACGACCTGCGCATCCGCGTCGTCGGCCGCAACCAGTACGTGGCCTGACCGCAGCGCAGCGCGATGTCCCGGGCCGTCAGCGAGCCGCGGCGACCAGTTGTTGGGCTCGCTGGTGCGAGACGTGGAGCAGCGGTCCGATCTCACGCACCGTGAGCCCGGACTCGTGCAGGACCAGCGCCGCGGCGGCCGTCTCCTTCGCTGCCTCGACGCGTGCGCGCTCGGCCTGCTCGCGGAGCGCGACCGCACGGTCCAGGTGCGCTTGCGCCGCTTCGGGCATCGCCACCTCGACGACGAGTTCGAAGGAATCCGGATCGCGGTCGTCGTTCATCAGCGAGAGCCAGTCGCGGGCCATCAGCTCGATCTCTCGTTCGCGCTTCGCCTGCGTCCGGATCACGCCGTCGATCCAGATCACCCAGTACTTCTTGCCGCGCTCCGCGCGCACCGTGTGTCGGCTCATCGTCGTCCATCTCCTCGTCGGTCGCAGTCACGGAGGATGCCGCGCGCCGTCATCTCCTCCACCTCTCGATGTCTCGGAACGACGATCGTGTTCCGACCGAAGCGGAACAGGTCATGGCTGCCGCCCTGTCGGTGGAACACGAACTCGACGTCGTTCTCGTCAGCCTTCCGAGCGAGCCGGCGGAGCAGCTCCGTGCGCTTCACCCTAGTTGGCAAACCCCTGCTAGGCAAGCTTGCCTATCTCGGTTGGACAAGGGCCATTCGTGTCGCTCCATGAACCGACCGTGGCGGCCCACGAGCGCCGTTCGGGAGCGTCCCCGTGATCGGTGGACTGATTTCAGTCAGGCCGAGTTGGGGAGGACGAGCCTCCCGGCCGCGTCACCGGCATGCGCCGGTCAGGAGCAGGTCACGCGACGTGCCAGACCAGCCCCTCCTGCGCGCTCGACGGGTACGCCGAAGCGATCCGGAACACGGCCTCGCGCAGGGTCTCCGGCGAGCACGCCAGGTTGAGCCGGACGAACCCGCGCCCCTCGGACCCGAACCCGAGCCCGGAGTTCAGCGCGACGTACGCGTTCTCGCGCAGCGGCATGGCCGGGTCGTCGCCGAGACCGATGCCCCGGAAGTCGAGCCAGGCCAGGTACCCGGCGCGAGGCCGGGTGTAGACGACCCCGGGCAAGTGCTCGGCGAGGAGCTTGGCGAGCAGCCGGTCGTTCGCCACGATGCGCGCCACGACGTCGTCGAGCCAGTCCGTCGCCAGGGTGAACGCCGCCAGGTTCGCGTGCAGCCCGAGGATGCTCGTGCGGCAGGCGACCTCCTCCCACAGGGTGTCGAGGAGCGCGGCGGTGCGGGGATCGCCGGCGACGATGACCGAACACTTCACACCGGCGAGGTTCCACCCCTTGCTCGCGCTCGTCACGCAGACGCTCCGGGCCCCGAGTGGTTCGGCGACGGCGGCGAACGGGGTGAACTGCACGCCGGGGTGGGTCAGGGGCGCGTGGATCTCGTCGCTGATGACGAGGACGTCGTACTTCGCGGCCAGTTCGGCGATCGCGACGAGGTCGGCCCGGTCGTGCACGAGTCCGACGGGGTTGTGCGGGTTGCAGAGCAGGAAGACGCCGACCCCGTCGGCGAACGCCCGCTCGAGGCCCTCGAGGTCGAGCCGGTACTGCCCCCACTGCTCGAGCAGTGGGACCTCTTCGACCTGACATCGAGCCTCTTCGACGAGCTCGAAGAACGGCGGGTACACCGGAGGCGTGATCGCGACGCGGCCGCCGTCGGGCAGCGCCAGCCGGAGCGACTCGACGATCCCGACGCTGACGTCGGTGGCCAGGTGGATCCGCGACGGGTCGATCTCCCAGCCCCAGCGGTCCAGCGCGAACTGCGCGAAGGCGGGAGCGAGCGGCCCGGGGCCGTCGAGGTACCCGAGGTCGGACTGCGAGACCCGCTCGATCAGGGCCTGCCGGATCGCCGGCGCGACGTCGTGGTCCATCTCGGCGACGAACAGGGGCAGCACGTCGGGCGCGTACCGCGTCCACTTGATGCTCGTCCGGACCCCACGGAGCGTGCCGACCGGGTCCTGCTCGTCGCTCGCCATGCGTCCCAGCATGCCCCTGCCCGGAGGCCCGGCGCGACTCCCGACGTCATCCCACGTCGTCTTCGGGTCGGCTCGCGGCCGGGGGCCGCCCCGTCGGCCTACGCTCGCCCCATGAGCACGAGCACCGCCGACAAGGCCGTCACCCTCAAGCAGCTGCACGAAGCCCCCGAGATCCTGCGCGTCGTGAACGTGTGGGACGCGATCACCGCCAAGGTCGTCAGCGACCTGCCCGGCACGAAGGCGATCGCCACCGCCGGGCACTCGATCGCCGCGTCGTACGGGTACGAGGACGGCGGCATGCCCCTCGACCTCGCGCTGTCCGGGGCGGCGATCGTCGCCGCCGCCACGGACCTGCCGGTCACCGCCGACCTGGACGACGGCTACGAGGATCCCGCCGAGACGATCCGCCGCGCCATCGGCTCGGGCATCGTGGGCGCCAACGTCGAGGACCGTTTGCGGCCCTTCGACGAGGCGGTCGCCCGCGTCGCCGCGATCACCGCTGCGGCACAGGCCGAGGGCGTCGACTTCCAGCTGAACGCCCGCACCGACGCGATCGTGCGCGGCGGCGAGCGCCCGATCGACGAGAGCATCGAGGACGCGATCGCCCGCGGCAAGGCGTTCCTGGACAACGGCGCCGCCCTGGTCTTCGTGCCCGGGGCGATCGAGCGTTCCGTGGTCGAGCGACTCGTCGCCGGTCTGGGCCGCGGCAAGCTCTCGGTCATCGGCCTGCCCGGCGCACTGGCCGCCGCGGAGTACGAGGCACTCGGCGTCGCCCGCATCTCGTACGGTCCGCTCACGCAGCGGGTCGCGCTGCGCGCGCTCCGTGACCTGGCGACCGACCTGTACGCCGACGGCGTCGTACCGGAGGACACCCCGGTCCTGAACTGACGGAGCGGACGGACGGGAGGCCCGGTGCCAGCTGGCACCGGGCCTCCCGCGCGTCACGTGGTCGCGATCGCGACCCGCTCAGCTCAACCGAGCGCCGGGTACAGCGCGGGCGCGGTGCGCGCGTGCGTCTCCTGCTCGAAGGCGTAGCCGAGGCCGATGACCGTGCTCTCGTCGAACGAGCGGCCGAGGAACTCCAGGTTCACGCCGGCGCCGGTGATCGTGTTGTCGGCAGCGGTCGCCTGGCCCATCGGGACGGTGATCGCCGGCATGCCGGTGTTCGGGCTGAGGCGCATGTTCGTCGACTGCGTGCTGTACGGCGTTCCCGACGGGTAGACGAGTGCGTCGAGGTCCTGGTCGTCGAGCATCTGCGTCACGAGCTGCTTGCCGGTGGCGAGCTGCGTCGTGTGCGACCCCGTCGGGCCGGCCCACGCCTGGTACTGCGCGTCGGTGATCAGGTCACGCGACTGGTAGGTGCTCTTGCGGCTCGGCACGTACTCGCCCGAGGCCAGGATGCCCTGCAGCGAGCGTGCGGCGACGTCGGGGTCGAGGTGCTTCGCGACGTACTCGTCCAGGTCGTGCTTGAACTCGTTCGTGCTGCCGCTGCCCTCGGACAGGACCCGGTTGAAGGCCGTCGTCGCGGTGATCGGGACGACGGTGGCACCGGCGGCCTGGAGCTTCGCGACGGAGGCGTCGAACAGGCGCTTCGTCGTGGCGTTCGTGCCGACCATGCTCGTCACGTAGCCGATGCGGGCGCCCTGCAGGGAGTCGGCGTCGAGCGACGATGTGTACGACGTCGGCACCTTGCCGGCCTGCGCACTCGTCGCCGGGTCCGCCGCGTCCACGCCGGTCACGGCGTCGAGCGCGACCGCCGCGTCCGTCACCGAGCGCGCGATCGGGCCGCCGGTGTCCTGGGACAGTGCGAGCGGGATGATCCCGTCGCGGCTGGTCAGACCGACCGTCGGTCGGATGCCGACGAGTTGGTTGTACGTCGACGGCACGCGGATCGAGCCGCCGGTGTCGGTACCGAAGCCGATGCCCGCGAGGTTCGCGGAGATCGCAGCACCGGTGCCGCCACTCGAGCCACCGGCCGTCTGCGCCGTGTTGTACGGGCTGGCGACCAGGAGCGACGAGCCGGCGGGCTGGTTCGACGAGAACTCCGAGACGAAGCCGAAGGCGAACTCGTCGAGGCTGGCCTTCGCCAGGATCACGGCGCCGGCGTCGCGCAGGCCGGTGACCATGGCGGCGTCGGTGTCGGTCTGGTTGTCGTCCCAGCAGCCGCAGCCGCCCGTGGTCGGCATGTCCTTCGTGTCGTAGTTGTCCTTCACCGCGATCGGCACGCCGAGCAGCATGCTCGTCATCCCGTGCTCCGCGCGCTCGGCGTCCGCGGTCTTCGCGGCGGCCAGGGCGTCGGCGTTGGTGGTGACGATCGAGTTGAGCGCACGCCCGGTCGACGCGGTGTCGACCTTCGTGCGGTCGTACGCGGCGATGCGGTCGAGGTAGTCCTGCGTGATCGCGACCGACGTGGTGACGCCTGCGTTCATCGCGGCCTGCATGTCGATGGTCGACGCCTCGACGAGCTGGAACGGGCCGTCGTCGTAGATCATCCGCTGGGACAACCCGGCCAGGTCGGCGACGGTGATGGTGCCGTCGGCGTCGGTGTCCGCGGCGCTGACCGTCGCCCAGTCGGTGCTCGCGGTGGTCGCACCGAGGTGGTCGGTGAGCACGGCGAGGTCGGCCCGGGTGACCTGGTCGTCGCCGGTCAGGTCGAGGTCCGTGTAGTACGGCGCAAGCATGGCGGCGGGGCTGGCGTCGACTGCCGCGGGTGCTGCGGCGGCCGTGATCGCGGGGGTCGCGGCGAGGACGGTGCCGACGAGGGCGATGAGCGAGGCGCTGGCGACGGCGGTGCGCTTCTTGCTGGAGGCCTGCTTGCGGGAGGCCTGCTTCGTGGCGGCCTGCTTCGTGGCGGTCATGCGGAGGCTCCGGTGCGGTCGCGGCGGGCACGACGGGCCCGCAGGGTGATCAGGGTGCCGCCGGCTGCGAGCAGTGCGATGGACGCGGCGATCCACGGGGCGACGTCGGCACCGGTCCAGGCGAGGTCGCCGCCGGTCGGGCGGTCGTCCCCGCCGGTGGCGGCCACGGCGGTGGCGCCGCTGGTCGGGTCGGTGGGGTCGCTCGGGTCGCCGGTGCCGCCGCCCGTGCCGGTGCCGGGCTGCGTGGTCGCTCCCGGGGTCGGCGTGGCGCTCGGGGCGGGCGTCGGAGTGGCCGTCGCTGCCGCGGCGATCGCGATCGTGGTGCTCGCCGGGTCGTCGAGGGTCGTCGACGTACCGTCGGTGCCGACGAGGGTGATGCTCGTGACGTCGAGGTCGACGCTGCCGACGGCCGTCGGGGTCAGCGAGATCGAGGTGGCCAGGTCGCCTTCGAGTGCCGGCGAGGTGCCGAGGCGGGTGTGCACGATCGTCAGGGCGTCGCCGTCCTGCTCGACGCTGTCGAAGCCGCCGTCCGGGCCGGTGACGCTGTCGTCCCGGTACTCCACCGAGTCGGCCTCGAGCGTGATCTCGTACGCGTAGACGTCGGCGGTGTCCGGGATCGTCAGGTCGACGTCGAACGCCGTGCCGACGGTCACGGTGGCCGGGGCGTCGATGGTGGCGGTGGTCGCGGTGGGCGCTGCCTGGGCCGGAGCGGCCGTCAGGACGGCGAGGCCGAACGCCCCGGCGGCGACGAGCGTCGAGGAGACGATCGTCGCGCGGGGGCGCAGCCGTGGTCGGTGCTGCATGGGCGCAGTTCCTTCGGGTGGGGTGGAGGGGTGCTGAGCGGGTACTCAGTGATCCGAAAGCTAACGCGGCGCTGTTTCCGGTTCTGGCCCGGCACGTTTCCGCCCCGTTACGGCTCGTTCCTGCCGCTACTGTCGTGCCATGTCGCTCGACGTCGAAGCCCTGCTCACCCCGCCCTCCCCCGTCGCTGCGCGCGCACTGGACGTCGTGCGGGCATGGTCCGAACCCGCCCTCGTGCACCACTGCCTGCGCTCGTGGGCCTGGGCCGTCCTGCTCGCCCCGACGGTCGACCTCGAACCGGACCCCGAGCTGCTCTTCGTCGCGACGATGCTGCACGACCTCGGCGTCACCCCGTCGTTCGACGCCCACCGGGTGCCCTTCGAGGACGCCGGCGGCGCCGTGGGTTCGGTCTTCGCGCTCGGTGCCGGGTGGGACGCCGTGCGAGCCCGTCGGGTCGGTGAGATCATCGAGCGGCACATGTGGCGGTCCGTCGACCCGGAGCTCGACGCCGAAGGACACCTGCTCGAGGTGGCGACCTCGCTCGACGTCTCCGGTGTCGGCTTCGACACGTGGTCGTCGGACGACCTGCGGGACGTCACGGCGGCGCTGCCCCGCCTGGACTTCTCGGCGTCGTTCGACGGGCTGATCCACGAACAGGCTTCGCGCAAGCCTTCCTCGGCCGCAGCCCGCCTCGACGGCTCGGGGAACGTTGCCCTCGGCGGGGACCGCTGGGCGGCCTTCCTGGCGTCCTGACGCTCGTTCCGGTCGCTCGCTGGACTTCTCGGCGGGGTGGGCGTATAGTGTCAGGTTGGTGCACTGCAGCGAACCCATCTGACTCGCGCACACCGATCTCTCGACACCGACTCACCCGAGTCGCATTCCACTCGAGACACCGCTCGATCCGAACGGACGAGCTGCACGTTGAAACTCGACGTGCGCGCCCCGCACTCGATGCGTCGCGCTGGACTGAAACGTCCGCCGACACCGAGTCGCCCTGGCGCCGAATGACCAGGAAGTACAGCACCATGACCAGCAACGAACGAATCACCGTGTTCGGGACCGCACTCGCGGCCCCGACGATCACCCCCGACCGCATCGCCGAGTTCCCGGTGCGCGACGACCGCTCGCAGCGCGAGTACCTCGTCCGCATCGCGGCCGACGACCTGGGGACCTTCGTCACCCGGGGCACCCGGCTCGACGCCGTCGGCGAGGCCGGCTGGACCGTGCCCGGCCGCTCCTGGGCGGGCGAGGCCAGCCGCACCCTGCTGCAGGCACAGTCCGTGCAGGCGGGCGGGATGGCCCTCGCGGCCTAGGTCCCACCAGCACCACCACGAAGCGCCGCCGAGTTCGCTCGGCGGCGCTTCGTCGTTCCTCGGGCAGCCCTGGTGTGACCAGTCAGTACTCGCCCTTGATCACGAAGAACGAGCCGCGGATCGTGCCCGCGAGCTTCGACCGCTGCCGGGCGAACTTGAACTTGTCGGCGAGCTCCCCCGGCACTTCCATGCCGTCGGAGAGCTTGAACCCGACCGCTCGCTTGCCGCCCGGTTCGAGTGTGTAGAGCACGTTGATCGCCAGGCCGGACTCGTAGAAGACGTAGGTCCAGCGGACGCCGTCGACCACTGTTTCGGTGGCCTCGAGCGGCGGGGACGCGATCACGAGCCCCCGCTCCTCCACGAGTACGCGGGCGACGTACTCGACCAACTCGCAAGCCTCGGCGGCAGGACGTGTGGTGAGTTCGTGGTCGTACTTGTTCTTGAAGTACCGGGCCTCGTTCGCACGGAGGCCGGCGAGCGCATCCGCCACCGGCGATGTCTCGAGCCCCACCGTGGAGACGTTCACGAAATCGACGACGTACGACATGGGGCTCCTCGGGCACTCGGACGACCCGAATCTAGTCCCACTACGCCACTTCACCAGCAAGGGCGACTCCTCTATAGTCGAGAGCTATAGGGAAGGTCGCCATGCGGATCGAACGTGCTGCGGAGTTGATCCGCGCCGCCCGCGAAGACCTCGGTCTCTCGCAGACCGGTCTCGCTGCCGCCGCCGGCATGCAGCAGCCCACCATCTCGGCGTACGAGAGCGGACGGAAGCGGCCGCGCCCGGAGTCGCTCCGGCGGATCCTCGAAGCGGCCCACACCCGCCCGAGCATCCCGCTCGCCATCTACGCCGACGCGATCCTCGACGAGGCGAAGCGCTTCCACCTCGACGACGTCCGCGTCTTCGGCTCCGCGGTCCGCGGGCAGGACACCGAACGCAGTGACATCGACCTGCTGGTCCACCTGACCCCCGCGGCATCGCTGTTCGATCTCGGTGGATTCGCGCACGAGGTCGAGCGCATCACCGGTTTCGAGGTCGACGTCCTCACCGACGACCTCGAGGACGACGAGCACTTCGCCCACGTCCTCGACGAAGCCGTGCCGCTGTGATGCCGACTCCCCGGTTCACTCCTCGGCCCCGCAACGACCGTGACCCTGCTGCCCTCGAAGAGCGGTGGCCGTCGCTGCAGGCCAGCTTCCTCGACCTGCTCGCCGAGTGCTCCAAGATCGTCGAGCACGGGCGGAGCGAGTTCGACGCGACCCGCAGCCTCACCTACCGAGCAGCCGAAGCGGTCATCATCCACTTCGATGACCTGCTCGGTCGCATCCCCCAGGACCGGGAGGCACGACTTCCGTCCGACCTGTCACTCGCGGCGGTCCGGAAGACCCGCAACATCCTGTCCCACGACTACCGGAAGGCACGGAAGGAGATCGTCTGGGACGCGATCGAGCACCGCATCCCCGCGGTCATCCTGGCGCTCGTCGACTGAGGGCAGTGACCCGTTCAGTTGGATAACGAGCGATCGAGCGCGCGCGCAATGGCATCGAAGAGACCCAGGGGCTCGTAAGTCGACTCGGTTCCGCCCGCCGTCATCCACTCTCTGCGGTGCTCCGGGTCATCCGAGCTCGAGTACAGAACGACGGGAAGCGACTTCGTCCGCTGGCGGATCACCTTCAGGAGGTCGTAGCCAGCACGCAGCTCGTCTCGTCGCCGCATATCGGTTACGACCAGGTCAAACCTGTTCTCAGCGTCGAGCAGGTCGACAGCTTCCTGAGTGCTTCGAACAAGGACCGATCGATTCCCGACCCCGTCGAGGACCTGCCGTTCGTTGCGCACCCAATCGGGATTGTCGTCGACCCAGAGGACCAGACCTGGTCGGACGCTTCGCAGCTCGCTCAGGATCTCGCCAGCATGAGCGGACTGCGATGCGCTGAGTCGTTCTCCGGTCTTGCTCTCCTGAGCGTCGTTGAGAGCCTGCGCGACATCCGCCAGCCGACGTTCGAGTCGGCGGTGCCTCGTCCGCTGGATCTGCGCCTCGGTGGCGCTCGCTTGCCTTTGCAGAACGTAGATGCCGACAGCGAGTGCCACCCCGAAGGCGGTGACCACGAAGCCAAGGACCCCGAACGGAGTGACGCCCGCGTCTGCCCAGAGCCTGACCCAGAACGACGCCAGGAATGCAGCCATCGCAGCGACGCCGACTGTCCACAGAGCGACGGTAATGCGGCGCCGCACTCTCGCCTCAGCTCCCGAAACACGGTCATCGATTCTCATGAGATCCCCCTACTCACGATGGATCAGTTGTTGAAGCGGAACTCCACCACGTCGCCGTCCTGCATGACGTAGTCCTTGCCCTCGATGCGGGCTTTGCCGGCAGCGCGGGCCTCGGCGATCGAGCCGGCTTCCATCAGGTCGTCGAACGAGATGACCTCGGCCTTGATGAAGCCCTTCTCGAAGTCGGTGTGGATGACGCCGGCAGCCTGGGGAGCTTTCCACCCCTTGCCGATCGTCCACGCACGGGCTTCCTTCGGACCGGCCGTCAGGTAGGTCTGCAGCCCGAGGGTGTCGAACCCGATCCGTGCGAGCTGGTCGAGGCCCGACTCGGTCTGACCGGTCGACTCGAGCAGCTCGGCGGCGTCGGCCGGGTCGAGGTCGATGAGCTCCGACTCGACCTGGGCGTCGAGGAACACGGCCTGCGCCGGGGCGACGAGCGCGGCCAGTTCGGCCTTGCGGGACTCGTCGGTCAGGATCGCCTCGTCGACGTTGAAGACGAAGATGAAGGGCTTGGCGCTGAGCAGGCCGAGTTCGGCGATCGGCGACAGGTCGATCTTGGTGGCGGACAGCAGCGTGCCCTGCTCGAGCGCGGCACGGGCCTCGCGAGCGGTCTCGAGCACGATCGGCTCGGTCTGCTTGAGCTTCACGGTCTTCTCGTACCGCGGGAGCGCTTTGTCGATGGTCTCCATGTCGGCGAGGATCAGCTCGGTGTTGATGACCTCGAGGTCGTCCTTCGGGGAGACCTTGTTCGCCACGTGCACGACGTCGTCGTCGGTGAAGCCGCGGACGACCTGCGCGATGGCGTCGGCCTCGCGGATGTTGGCGAGGAACTTGTTGCCCAGGCCTTCGCCCTCGCTCGCGCCCTTCACGATGCCCGCGATGTCGACGAACGACACCGGCGCCGGCACGGTCTTCTCCGAGTGGAAGAGCTCAGCGAGCTGGTCGAGCCGCGAGTCCGGCAGGTTCACCACCCCGACGTTCGGCTCGATCGTCGCGAACGGGTAGTTCGCGGCGAGGACCTGGTTCTTGGTCAGGGCGTTGAACAGGGTCGACTTGCCGACGTTCGGGAGACCGACGATTCCGATGGTGAGAGCCACGGAAGAAGAGCCTACCGGCGGCGGCCTGTCGGAGCCGACCCGGGCCTCCAGTCCGTCCGTCATCACAGCGGACGCGACCCGCCCATCTGGGGCCGCAGGGCGCTGACGCGCCGCTCGACGACGTCGAAGACGTCGGCCTGCAGCCGCTGCGAGCGCCGCCAGTCGCCGGCCACCTGCAGCGAGTGGTCGGCACGGTCGACGGTCTGGAGGCGCGCAGCAGTCCCCGAGACCCGCTCGGGCCGCCACATGGTGTCGTCTCCACCCCCGATCGCGACGTGCACCTCGGTCGCGGCGGCGAGTGCTGCCGCGACGTCATCGTGGGTGAGGACAGGCGTCAGCCAGACGCCGGGCACCTCGTGACGGACCGCCCACGGCAGGGCGAAGCAGCCGAACGACTTCGCGACGACGAGGTCGGGCAGCCGGTCCCCCAGGGCGGCGGCGACAGCGGTCTCGACGAACCCGACCGGATCGGCACCGGCAGCGTCGTCGACCTGCCAGCGTGGCGCGACGACCTCGCACCCCGAGGCGAGAGCGATCTCGCTCGTCCACCAGAGCAGCGGCGCCTGCTGCCCGTAGCCGGCACCGGCGAGCACCAGGACGAGCGGACGTCGGTCGGCCTCGTTCCCCATGTGGCGAGGGTAGCCACACGCAACGCCGACGGGAACGGAGGGCTATGTCGGCACCCCGTGCGACGATCGGGACCGTGCCGTTGAACTTCACCGCGATCGACTTCGAGACCGCCAACAGCTCGCCCGCCAGCGCCTGCTCCGTGGGCCTCGTGAAGGTCCGTGCCGGCCGTGTCGTCGATCGAGCGTCGTGGTTCATCCGCCCGCCGTTCGGGCACGATGCCTTCCTGGAGTGGAACACGCGCATCCACGGCATCGTGGCCGAGGACGTCACGCACGCCAAGACGTGGGAGCAGCAGTACCCCGACCTGGTGGCCTTCGCCGAGGGCGACGTCCTGGTGGCCCACAACGCCCGCTTCGACATGGGCGTCATCGCCGGTGGGTGCTCAGCGACGGGCATCGACCTGGCCGAGCACCACTCGCTGTGCTCCCTGGCGGTCGCCCGCAAGACCTACACGCTCGACTCGTACCGACTGCCCGTCGCCGCGATGGCCGCCGGGTTCGAGGGGTTCCAGCACCACGACGCCGCCGCCGACGCCGAGGCCTGCGCCGCGATCGTCGTGCACGCCGCCGGGCACCACGGGGTCGAGACGGTCGAAGCGCTCGGGGCGGTGACCCGGGTGACGATCGCCCCGGTCCGCGCGCGTGCCGAGAAGCCGAAGGGTTCGAACCAGCCGCGGCTGTCGAACCGGCCGATGGTCTTCGCCGACTGACGGTCGTCGCTGGCTGCCGCTCTGCGCTGGCTGGCGCAACGCCCGCGGCTCGACTGGGGTGCCACATCCCCGGTGGTATTGTCACGACAATGCCGTCGGCACCGACGCCGGCATCTCCGCACGTGTGAAGGACCGCGATGACCAACGAAGGCCAGCTGCCGTCCGACCTGTTCATGGACCTGGACCGGTCGGGTCCCATGCCCCTCTACTTCCAGGTCGCCTCGCGCATCGAGGAGTCGATCCGGTCCGGCGCGATGCCCCCCGGCGCGCGGCTCGAGAACGAGATCGCCCTCGGTGAGCGCCTCGGCCTGTCACGACCGACGATCCGTCGCGCGATCCAGGACCTCGTCGACAAGGGCCTGCTGGTGCGCCGTCGCGGCATCGGCACCCAGGTCGTGCACGGGCCGGTGACGCGCAAGGTCGAGTTGACCAGCCTGTACGACGACCTGGCGCAGGGTGCGCAGGCGCCGGCGACGAAGCTCCTGCAGCGCAACGACGTCCCTGCCCCCGACGACGTCGCGGCCGCACTGAGCGTCGAGCCCGGCACGACCGTGGCCCACATCCGTCGGGTGCGGTTCGCCGAGGACGTCCCGATGGCGATCCTCGAGAACTACCTGCCACCGGAGTTCCTCGACCTGACCGACGAGGACCTGCAGGCGCACGGGCTGTACCAGCTGCTCCGCGGCCGGGGCGTCACGATGCGGGTGGCGAAGCAGCGGATCGGGGCCCGTGCGGTCACCGACGAAGAGGCCGGCCTGCTCGAGATCGAGGACGGCGACCCGGTGCTCACGATGAGCCGCACCGCGTACGACGCCTCGGGCCGTGCGGTCGAGTACGGGGTGCACTGCTACCGGCCCGACCGGTACTCGTTCGAGGTCACGCTCGTCGACAAGTAGGCCGACCGGTCACGTTCCGTCGCCCGCGGCTGCTCGGCGAGGGGTCACGACACGCTGTCGGCGATGTGCCGAGTGGTCACGAACTGTCTCCCGGACGCCCGGCAACCGACAGTTCACGACCGCTGGGCGGAACTGAGCGGGGTGTCGTGACCACCCCGCACCCGCCCGCACCGCGCCCGCGCCCGCACCACCTCACCTGAGCGCGGGCACCCCGAGCTCGCCCGTGACGTACTGGGCACGCCCGAAGCCGAACGACCAGTCCTGCGGGCCGTTCTCGACGTAGCCGATGAAGACGTCCTCGGACGCGACACCGATCGCTGAGAGGGCGTCGTGGATCGCCCGGTACAGCGCCGCCTTCGCCTCGTCGGTCCGCCCGCGCTGCGTGAACACCTGGATGACGATGACACCCTCGGTGCGCTCGAACCCCAGGCCGGCGTCCTCGGCGATGATCTGCTGCGCGGGGTGCTCGGTGATCACGTGGAACCGGTCACGTACCGGGATCCCGTACACGTCGACGATGGCCTGGTGGATGGCGTCGGCGATGCCACGGACGGCCTCCGGCGTGCGGCCGGTGGCGAGGTCGATACGGACGAGCGGCATGGTGCCTCCTGGTTGCTCGGACTTTGTCCTTACATACTAACAAGCAAAGAGGGCTTGGCGTCTAGAACCTCGGCGTCGGTGCCCCGTACGTCAGCGGCCCGTCGACACGAGCGACGTCGTGCCACGCGCCGTCGACCAGCGAGGCCTCTGCTGCCTCGACGATCGACGCCGCGGCGAGCCCGTCGGCGACCGAGGGTGCGAGCTGCTCCCCGCGCTGCACGCTCGCGATGAACTGCGCCGCCTCGATCGTCTTCAGGTCGTCGTAGCCCATCGCGGTGCCGGCGCCCGGCTGGAACCGCCCGAACTCGCCGTCCCCGGGGGCGACGTAGTGCGTGGCGTACCCGTCGACCTCTTGCCCGTCCAGGTACACCTCGAGCTCGTTGAGCCGCTGGAAGTCCCACCGGACCGAACCCCGGGTGCCGTAGATCTCGAGCGTGTACTCGGCGTGCGGACCGCGCATGACCCGACTCGAGTCCATCGTGCCGACCGCACCGTCCTCGAACCGGAACAGCAGCGCGGCGTAGTCCTCGTTCTCGACGGCACCCAGCTCGCCGGTCGCCGCCGCACTGCGGTCGACGATGCCGGCACCCGGGCGGGGACGCGACTCGATGAACGTGTCGGCGAGGGCACTGACCGAGGCGATCCGACCGACCACGTACTGCGCCAGGTCGAGTCCGTGCGACAGCAGGTCGCCGAGCACACCCGATCCGGCACGCTCGCGCTCGAAGCGCCAGGTCAGCGGGGCCGCCGGGTCGGACGAGTAGTCAGCGAGCAACGACCCGCGGACGTTCGTGATCCGGCCGAGCCGCCCGCTCCTGACGAGTTCACGAGCACGCTCGATCGCCGGGGCGTGCCGGTAGTTGAAGCCGACGCTCGTGATGACGCCGGCGCGCTGCACCGCCTGGTGGATGGACCGGGAGTCACTGGCGTACCGTCCCATCGGCTTCTCGATCCAGAACGGCTTGCCCGCCTCGGCCGCGGCGACGGCCATCTCGCGGTGCAGGAAGTTCGGTGAGCAGATCGACACGACGTCGACCGCCGGGTCGGCGAGGACCTGGTGGTAGTCGGCGACGGCTCGCTCGTACCCGAGCCGCATCACCGCCTGGTCGCGCGCCGCTTCGATCGGGTCGGCCGCGATGACGAGCCGCGGCTGGACGCCGAGCTCCGGGAAGTGGTCCGGCAGGGCCCGGTAGGCACGCGAGTGCAATCGTCCCATCCAGCCGACCGAGATCAGCCCGACGCCGATGCTGTCCATGGAGAACTCCTTCGTTCACGTGACGCGCGTTGGAGCGCGACAACGAGCTTATTCGATGCGGCTTGCTTTGTCAGCACATGGGGCACCGTCGGGAGGCCCGGTGCCGGTCTCGGGGACCGGCACCGGGCCTCCAGGCTGGTGCGTCAGCGCGCGGGGCGCGACCCGTGGTTCGATCCGCGGCTCAGATCGCGGGGACGATGATGTCGCGGACCAGTGCGTCGAGCTTCGCGTCGGCGTCGAGGAACTGCCGGAGCGTCGTCACGGTCGCACCGAAGCGGTCGAACTCGTCGATCGTCATGCCGTCCACGTCGTAACCGCGGGCGAACTCCGGCGTCGCGGCCCGGAGCGCCTCGATGACGTGCACGGGGACCTCGTCGTCGATGGCGTGCGGACGGAACGGGAACGCGTTGTCGTTGATGTCCTTCGTCCACTGGAACGGCGGCGACACCACCAGGTCCCCGCCCTGGAACTCCGACCACTGCAGTGCGTTGCGGAACGCGGCGACCAGCACGCGCGAGCGGAAGCCACGCTCCTGGAAGACGCGGTAGGCGTTCTTCACCGCGGCGACACCGGCCCACTCGAGGATGCCCGGGTCCACCATCACGTGGTCGCGCTTGACGACGGTCTTCAGCCAGTCGTCGAAGCGGCCGGCCATCAGGGTGACGACGTGGCCGAACTCCTGCTCCGCCAGGCCCTCGGCAGCACGGCGGTCGAGGGCGCGCTCGATGGCCTCGCCCACGGCGACGACCTGCGGCACGGTGAAGGACACCGTGGCGTTGATCGAGACCCCGCGGGAGGCGGCTTCCTCGATCGCGGCGATGCCGACCTTGGTGGCGGGGATCTTCACGATGATGTTCGGCGCGAGCTGCGAGAACCGGACGGCCTGCTCGACGAGCGCGTCGGCATCGCGGTGGAACCGGGGGTCGGTCTGCATGGACAGTCGACCGTTCCGGCCGCCGGACGCCTCGAACGCGGGCAGCAGCTGCGCCGCGGCGGCGATGGAGAGCTCCTCGACGGCCTTCCAGCCGATCCAGGACTCCCCCGCCGTCGGGTGCTCCTCGGCGATCTCGCGGATGCGCGGGACCCAGGTCTCCGGGTCCTGCTGGATGCAGGTGTACGCGATCACCGGGTTGCAGGTCGCGCCGACGGCACCGTACTCGTGGATGGCGGTCGACAGTTCGCGCGGGTCGGCGGAGTCGTTCCACAGGGCGGTCGGGGTCTGTTCCGCGGCCTGCAGGGTGACGGGTCGGGAGTCGGCGTCGGTGGACGCCTGCGTCTCGAGTGTGGTGGTCATCGGTGGAGTCCCTTCGTGATCGTGTCGAGCTGGAACCGCGACACCGCGTCGGCGTTCTCGTCCTCGGCGAAGACGCTCGAGACCGCGACGGAGTCCTCGCGCGCCGAGAAACCGACCCGGTCGAGCGCCGCCCAGAAGGCGTCGAAGTCGACGTCCGCCTGGCCGACCGGCAGGTGCTGGTGCACCCGGACCGGGTTGCCGGGCGGGTTCGTGATGTAGCGCAGGCCGTGCGAGCGGCGGTGGTCGTACGCATCGGCGACGTGGACCAGCTGCAGCGAGTCACCGGCGGCGTCGATGATCTCGTCCATGTTGCCGCCGTAGTGGAACGTGTGGCAGGCGACGTAGACGAAGCCGACGTGCTTCGAGTTCAGGCCGCGGATCACCCGGAGCGCCTCGAGCCCGTCCTCGACGAAGTCGTCGGGGTGCGGATCGATGAGCACACGGATGCCGGCGTCCTCGATGATCGGCAGGAGTTCCTCCATCGACCGGTAGAACTGGTCCTCGGACTCCTCGGCGCGCTCGGGGCGGCCGGAGAACTCCGTGTTGATGGTGTCCACGCCGAGGCGCTTCGTGATCTCGATGACCCGCTTCCACTTCCGCACCGCAGCCTGTCGGGCGTCCTCGTCCGGACCCGACCAGCGCAGCACCGGCAGCACGCTCGCCACCTGGACCCCGGCGTCACGGCAGGCCGCGGCGAACGCGTCGACCAGGTCGTCGTCGGCCTTGGGGTGCCGGTAGAAGGGAATGAAGTCCTTGTGCGGGGTGAGCTGCAGGTACTCGTAGCCGAGCTCCGCGACCTTGCGCGGGAACTCGAGCAGCGACAGGTCGTGGTGGAACGGGGTCGGGTCGAGCGCGATCTTCGGCATCGATCAGGCCCCGGCGAGCGCGGCGGTCGCGTCGCTCGTCGCGTCGCTCGTCTCGTCGTAGAACGCCGGCTTCGTGACCGCGTACTCGACCACTTCGTGCGCGCCGGACTGCTGGGCCCGGACCGCGACCTCGGCGACGACGGAGGCGGTGTAGCCGTCCCAGGCACTCGGCCCGTCGATGCCACCGGTCCGGGCCGCGTCGACCCAGCGCTGGACCTCTTCGTCGTAGGCGGCACCGAAGCGCTCCTTGAAGGACGGCGTGACGCCCTGCGAGGTCGCTCCGGCTGCGACGAGCGAGAGTGACGTGTCGCGGCCGATGTAGGCGACGCCGGACTCGAACACGGCGTCGGTGGTGACCTGGTAGCCGAACTGGGCGTTGACGTTGATCTCGACGATCGCCATCGTGCCGGACTCGGTGGTGAACAGGACGAACTGCGGCTCGGGCAGATCGGCCGGCGCGAGGGAGTTCTTGCGCGGCTTCTTCACCTCGACGCTCGTGATCGCTTCACCGGTCAGGAACGGGATGATGTCGATCTCGTGGATCACCGAGTCGTGGATGAGCATCGACTCGCTGAAGTTCGGCGGCGTCGTCGGGTTGCGGTGCGCGTGGTGCAGGGCGAGCAGGGCGCCGTTCGCCCCCGACTCGCGCAGGGCCTTGAGCTCCTGGTACCCGGCGTCGAACCGGCGCATGAAGCCGACCTGGATGACGGGCCGGGCGGCGTGCTGCTGCTCGAGCTCGACGATGCGCAGCGAGTCCTCGGCGCTGGTCGTCAGCGGCTTCTCGCACAGGACGGTGAGCCCGCGCTCGAGCGCGGTCACCAGGATCGGCTCGTGCAGGAAACCGGGCGTCGCGATGATGACGGCGTCGATCTCGGTCTGCTCGAGCGCCTCGTCGAAGGACGCGGCGGTGATCGCGCCGGGCGCCAGGGCGGCTGCCGCAGCGGCACGGGCCTGGTCGGGCTCGACGACGGCGACGACGTCGGCGTTCGAAATCTTGGCGGTGATGCGGCGGACGTGGTCGGCGCCCATCATGCCGGCGCCGACGACGGCGACGCGGAGGTTCTGCGTGGTGGTCATGGTGGTGTTCTCCTGGTGGTTGTTGACGCTGCGTGGACGGCGCGTCAGGAGGCGCGGGCGGCCGAGGTCGAGCCGAAGATGTGCTGGAAGGTGCGCTCGGCGATCGGGCCGGGGGCGTCGACGGAGCAGCCGTACATGTCCTGCTCGACGATGCCGAAGATGTCCGGGTTGATCGCGGCGACGGCCTCGATGATCGGGGCGAGCTCCGGGGTGCCGTGCGGCGGCTCGGTCATGATGCCCTGCGACACGGCGGTGGCGAACGGCACGTCGTTCTTGAGCACGTCGAACAGCAGGTCGGTGTCGACCTGCTTGAGGTGCAGGTAGCCGATGCGCTCCGGGTGGGCGGCGATGAGCTTGAGGTTGTCGCCGCCGTAGTAGGCGAAGTGGCCGGTGTCGAGGCAGAGATTGGTGTACTCGGGGTTCGTGACCTCGAGGAACCGTACGGTCTCCTTGTAGGTGCCCACGTGGCTGTCCGCGTGGGTGTGGAACTGCTGGTGGACGCCGTACTCCTCGAGCAGCGCCTTGCCGAGCTGGTCGTGTCCCTTGCCGAGTCGCTCCCACTGCTCGTCGGTGAGCGTGCGCGCCTCGAGCACCTCTTCGGTGGCGTCCGAGCGCCAGAGGTCGGGGATCGTCACCAGGTGCTCGGCGCCGAGCTTCGCTGCCAGGCCCGCGACGGCGACGGCCTGGTCCCACGCACGCTGGAACTGGTCCTCGCCCTTGTGGAACCCGGTGAAGACCGTGCCCGCCGACAGCTTGAGCCCGCGGGACTCGAGCTCGTCGGACAGCTGGGACGGGTCGGTCGGCAGGTACCCGTACGGGCCGAGCTCGATCCACTCGTACCCGGCGGCGGACGCCTCGTCGAGGAAGCGCTGCCACGGCACCTGCTTCGGGTCGTCCGGGAACCAGACGCCCCACGAGTCGGGGGCGGTGCCGATGCGGATCGAGGCGGGCGCCGCGTCGGTCGCGGGGCTGCCGATGGGGGTGGCGGTGTCGGTCATGACGTCGCTGTCGCTTTCTGTCTCGTGAACGGTTCAGCCGAGCAGCGGACGCTGCGTGGCGACCTGCTGCTCGTACTCGGCGCGGGCGGCCTGGGTGCTGGGGAGGGTGGAGGTCTGGGCGACCGGCACGTCCCACCAGCCGTCGCCCTCGGGGGCGTAGACCAGCGGGTCGGAGTTGATGTGCACCAGCGTGGTGTGGTCGTTCGCCTTCGCCTGACGCAGCGCGGCCTTCAGGTCCTCGATGCTGTCCGGGCCGGGCTGCACCTCGATGACGTCGACGCCGTACGAGCGGGCGTTGGCGGCGAGGTCGACGGGCAGCGGCTCGCCGTTCTCGAACGACTCGGTTTCGTCGAGGTAGCGGTACTTCGTGCCGAAGCGCTCGGAGCCGACGGTCTCGGACAGGTGCCCGATCGATGCGTACCCGTGGTTCTGGATGAGCACGACGATGATCTTGATGCCCTCGGCCACGGCGGTGACGAGCTCGGTGTGCAACATGAGGTAGCTGCCGTCACCGATCATGACGATCGCATCGCGGTCCGGAGCTCCGCGGCGCACACCGATGCCACCGGCGATCTCGTAGCCCATGCACGAGAACGCGTACTCGACGTGGTACCCGAGCTCGTCACGCACCCGCCAGAGCTTGTGCAGGTCGCCGGGCAGCGAACCCGCCGCCTGGATGACGACGTCTCGGGGATCGGAGACCGACTGCACGGCGCCGATGATCTCGGGCTGGCCGGGCAGGTCTGCGCCGGACGGGGCGAACGCGCCGTCGACGGCAGCGTCCCACGCCGCCTTCAGCGAGGCGATCTCGGAGGCGTAGCCGGGCTCGACGACGTACGCCGTGTCGGTGGTGAGCGCCGCGGTCAACGCGACCAGTGCCTCCCGGGCGTCCGCGACCAGCGGCAGCTGCGAACCGTGCTTGTAGGCGTCGAACGCGGCCACGTTGACGTTGACGAACGTGACGTCCGGGTTCTGGAACGCGGTCCGTGACGCCGTGGTGAAGTCGCTGTAGCGGGTGCCGATCCCGATGACGACGTCGGCCTGGGCGGCGATCGCGTTGGCCGCCGCGGTGCCCGTCGCGCCGATCCCGCCGAGGTACTGCGGGTGGTCCCAGACCAGGGATCCTCCGCCGGCCTGCGACGTGCCGACCGGGATCCCGGTGGCCTCGACGAAGGTGCGGAGCTCGTCGGCGGCGTCGGAGTACAGCACCCCGCCGCCGGCCACGATGACCGGGCGGCCGCCGGCACGGATTGCGGCCACGGCTCGCTCGAGCGGTCCGCGCTCGGGCAGCGGGCGGCGGATGTGCCACTCGCGCGGCTGCAGGAACGCGACGGGAACGTCGAACTCCTCGGCCTGGACGTCCTCGGGGAGCGCGATCGTCACCGCACCGGTCTCGGCCGGGTCGGTCAGGACCCGCATCGCGGCGAGTGCGATCGAGAACAGCTGCTCCGGACGCTCCACACGGTCGAAGTAGCGCGACAGCGGACGGAAGGCGTCGGTGACCTGCAAGGACGTGTCGTGCGGCAGCTCGATCTGCTGGAGCACCGGGTCCGTGGTGCGCGTGGCGAAGGTGTCCGACGGCAGCAGCAGTGCCGGCAGCCGGTTCGTGGTGGCGAGTGCCGCGGCGGTCAGCATGTTGGCGGCGCCCGGGCCGACCGACGCCGTCGATGCGTAGGTCGCGCGGCGGCGGTGCATGCGGGCGAAGCCGACGGCCTCGTGCACCATCGCCTGCTCGTTGCGGGCCTGGTGGTACGGCAGCAGACCGGGCTGCTCGACGTGGAGCTGCTTGATGGCCTGACCGACCCCGGCGACGTTGCCGTGCCCGAAGATGCCGAAGATCCCCGGGATGGTGCGTTCGCGGACGTCGCCGTCGACGGTCCACTGGTTGGCCAGGAACTCGACGAGTGCCTGGCCGACCGTCATCTTCCGCGTGGTGGTGGTCACGCCTGCTTCCTTTCGTAGGGCAGTCGTGGGTCGATCGATTCCGATGCCCACGCCTGCCGGACCCACCCGTGGGCCGGGTCGTCGGTGATGTTCCAGACGCGCTCCGGGTCGGGCCCGGCCATCACGTTCAGGTAGTACATGTCGTAGCCCGGAGCGGCGACCGCCGGACCGTGCCAGCCGTACGGCACCAGGGCGACGTCGCCGGTCCGGACCTGCCGGAACTCGTCGATTGCGCGGTCGTCCGAGGCGTACGTGCGGTGCAGGGCGAACGGGTCGGCGGCCTCGGGCGCGATCGACTCGAACCCACGGGACACCGCGGCCTCGTAGTAGTAGATCTCCTCGAGGTTGGACTCCGACCCGGGCACGTTCGTGTCGTGCTTGTGGGGCGGGTACGACGACCAGTTGCCGGCCGGGGTGATGACCTCGCACACGATGAACTTGACGGCGTCGAGCGCGGCCGGGGTGCCGAAGTTGTGCACCTGGCGGCTCGACTGCCCGGCGCCGCGAAGCTCCACCGGCACGTCCGGCCGGGCCACGTAGGTGGTCGGCTTGACGGTGTCGGTGGGCGCCTCGGCGACGGCGAACCGTCCGCTGCCGGTGATGGTGGCGGCGGACCCGGAACCCAGGTACAGGACGTCGGTGGGGCCGTCGAAGACGCTCCCCCGACCCTGCAGCGCCTGCTCGCCGTCGCCGGCAGCGCCCGAGTGGGTCACGTGGAACGACCCGGCGAGCGGCACGACGATGCGTTCCACGGCGTCGGCCGGGAGGCGCAGCTCACCCCCGTCGGTCAGCGCGCCGGTCCGGAGTCCGGTGTGCGCCCACCCCTCGATGCGTCCGTCGACGACGTCGGTCCAGCCCGCCTCGGGCCGGGAGCCCGCCGGGATGAACCACTGCTGGTGCTGTTCGTTCGCCATGCCGCGGGTCAGTTGTTCGACGGGAAGCCGAGGTTGATGCCGCCGTGCGACGGGTCCAGCCACCGGCTCGTGATCGCCTTCTGACGGGTGAAGAAGCTCACGCCGTCGGCACCGTACGCCTTGTGGTCGCCGAACAGCGAGTTCTTCCAGCCGCCGAACGAGTAGTAGGCGACAGGAACCGGGATCGGGACGTTGATGCCGATCATGCCGACCTGCACGTCGCGCTGGAACCGTCGGGCGGCGCCACCGTCGTTCGTGAAGATGGCGGTGCCGTTGCCGTACGCGCCGGAGTTGATGAGCTCGAGGCCCTCTTCGTAGGTGGCGACCCGCACGACGCTCAGCACCGGACCGAAGATCTCCTCGGTGTAGACGCGGCTGGTGGTGGGCACCTGGTCGATCAGCGTCGGGCCCAGCCAGAAGCCGTTCTCGTCGCCGTCGGGTCGGACGGTGCGGCCGTCCACCACAACCACCGCACCGTCCTGCTCTGCGACCTCGATGTACGAGGCGACCTTGTCACGGTGCTGCTTCGTGACGAGCGGCCCCATGTCGCACCCGCGACGACCGTCGCCGATGCGCAGGGTCGCCGCGCGGTCCTTGATCTTCTGGATGAGTTCGTCCGCCACGGGCTCGACGGCGACGACGACCGAGATCGCCATGCAGCGTTCTCCGGCCGAGCCGAAGCCGGCGTTGATCGCGTTGTCGGCGACCAGGTCGAGGTCGGCGTCCGGCAGGACGAGCATGTGGTTCTTCGCGCCGCCGAGGGCCTGCACGCGCTTGCCGTGCTTGGTACCGGTCTCGTAGACGTACTGCGCGATGGGCGTGGAGCCGACGAACGAGATCGACTCGACGTCGTCGCTGGTGAGCAGGCCGTCGACGGACAGCTTGTCGCCGTTCAGCACGTTGAAGACGCCGTCGGGCAGCCCGGCTTCCTTGAACTTCTCGGCGAGCCAGATGGCGGCCGACGGGTCCTTCTCGCTCGGCTTCAACACGACGGTGTTGCCCGCGGCGATCGCGATCGGCAGGAACCAGAGCGGCACCATCGCCGGGAAGTTGAACGGGCTGATGATGCCCACGACGCCGAGCGGCTGGCGGATCGAGTAGACGTCGATACCGGTCGAGACCTGGTCGGAGAACTCACCCTTCATCAGGCTCGGGATGTTGGTGGCGAGCTCCACGACCTCTTGCCCGCGGGCGATCTCACCCATGGCGTCGTCGAGGACCTTGCCGTGCTCGCTCGTGATGATCTCGGCCAGCTCGGCCTTGTCGCGGTTCAGGATCTCGCGGAACGAGAACAGGATCGCCTGGCGCTTGGCCAGGGAGAGGTTGCTCCAGCCGGGGAACGCCGCCTTGGCGCTGCCGATGGCCGCCTGGATCTCGGACTCGTCGGCCAGCGCGACCTGCTTGGTCGCGACGCCGAGCGCCGGGTCGTACACGGGGGCGGTGTTGCCCGACGCGGATTCGACGCGCCTGCCGTCGATCCAGTGCCCGACGGTGGTGGTGGTCGTGTCGGTGAGCGTCATGCGTTGCTTCCTTCCGAGATGGACGAGTCCATGGTGGTGGCGCCCGCGAGCCGAGCGGCTGGGTCGTGGGCATCTGTGGAGAACCCGCCCCGGGCCTCCTGGCTGTGGACGAGACCGGCGGCCACGTCCACGGCGGCGGCGACGTCGCCGTCCGAGGGGTAGAGCAGGGTGCGTCCGACGACCAGGCCGCGGACGCCGGGCAGGGCCAGGGCGTCCGCCCACTTGGCGTACGTCTCCAGCGGGCGCGAAGCCGGGTCGCCGCCGAGCAGCAGCGTCGGCAGCGTCGTCGCGGCCATCACGCGCTCCATGTCGTCGACGACGGGGATCTTGAGCCAGCTGTAGGCGCTGGACTCGCCGAGGCCCGCAGCGATCGCCATCGAGGTGATCACGGCGTCGGCCGACAGGTCGTTGACGACCCGGCCGTCCCGCCACTCGGACATGAACGGCTCGAGCATGATCGGCAGCTGGAGTGCCGCGGCCTCGCTGACGGCGCGGGCCGTGGCCTCGAGCGTCGGAGCGGTGCCCGAGTCCTCCAGGGCGATGCGCACCAGCAGCTTGGCGAAGTCGAGCCCGGAGTCCTTGATCGCCTGCGCCGAGTACGCCGTGTACCGGTCGTCCATCTCGAACGTGGCGCCGCGGAGTCCGCCGCGGTTCATCGACCCGACGACGACCTTGCCGTCGAGGGCGCCGAGCAGGGCGAGGTCCTCCAGGATGTCGGGGGTGCCGAGCACGCCATCGACCCCCGGACGGCCGAGGGCCGTGACGAGCCGCTCGAGCAGGTCGTAGCGGTCCGCCATCGCGGACTCGTCGTCGCGAACCGCCAGCGCACCGCGTGCGGGGTGGTCGGCGGCGACGATGAAGAGCTTGCCGTCGTCGGCGAGCAGGGAGCGCTTGCGGCGGGCATCGAGCGTGGCACGCACCAGGTCCGGCTGACCGGCACGGATGTCGCGGAGGCGCTGGAAGTCAGCGGGGCTGAGCTCAGGCATGGGTCTTCTCCTCGGTGTGCGTCTCTCCCGTGTGGTTCGTGCCCTCGGCCGGGTTGTCGGTCAGGAACTGCTCGATCTCGTCGCTCGTCGGCATCGCCGTCGAGCACTCGAACCGCGTCGCGACGATCGCGCCGGCGGCGTTGCAGAACGCCAGGATCCGCTCGAGGCTCCAGCCCTGCAGCAGTCCGTGGGTCAGCGCGCCGCCGAAGCCGTCGCCCGAGCCGAGCCCGTTCACGACGTCGATGTGGTGCGGACGGAACTCGACGAACTCGTCACGGGTCTTCGCCAGCACGCCCTTCGGTCCCTGCTTGACGATCGCGATCTCGACACCGCGGTCGAGCAGGGCGTCGGCGGCGCGGACCGGGTCGGTCTCACCGACCGCGACCTCGCACTCCTCGCGGTTGCCGACGGCGACGGTTGCGTGCTCGAGGGCGATCGCGACCTCGCGCGTCGCGGCCTCGGGGCTCGACCAGAACATCGACCGGTAGTCCAGGTCGAGCACGGTGTGGGTCTTCGTGCTGTTCTGCGCGGCAGACCGGGCTTCGTAGGCGACGTGGTGCGCCTGTCGGCTCGGCTCCTCGCTGAGGCCGGTCACCGTGGTCCAGAAGATCTTCGCGCGCTCGATCTCGTGCAGCGGCAGGGACTTCGCCGTGATCATCAGGTCCGGCGCCTTCGGGGCCCGGTAGAAGTAGAGCGGGAAGTCGTCCGGCGGGAAGATCTCGCAGAAGGCGACGGGGGTGTTCAGCCCCTCCACCGTCTCGACGAAGGCGTTCGCGACGCCGAACTCCGGCAGCGTGCGGGCGATGTAGCGGCCGAAGGGGTCGTTGCCCGTCCGGGTGATGACCGCGGCGTCCGCGCCGTGGCGGGCAGCGGCGATGGCGACGTTCGTGGCGCTGCCGCCGACGGACTTCGAGAAGGTCGAGACGTCCTCGAGCGGGCCGGTCTGCTGCGGGTAGATGTCGACGCTGACGCGTCCCATCGTGATCACGTCGTAGGCGTGGGGAGCTTGGTTCGTCATGCGACGCGGTGGACCTTCCGTGCGGCTTCATCGGCGGACGATCACGACTGTACACCCTGTTTGCCCTAATGTCATGACATGGATTCCGCGGTCCGCCACGTTGGTCCGGGGGCGCCGGTCACTCCGGTTCGGCGGTGCACGCCGGTGTGCCGGGAGGCGCGGTGTCGGTGGGTTCTGCCAGGGTCGCGACATGCAGATCCTCGCCCTGGTCATCGGTCTCGTGATCGGCATCGCCGTCGGTGCGGTCGTCGCCTGGTCGCTCGCCCGCTCGCGCGCGGGCGTCGACGCCGCGTCGGCCCGTGCGACGGCCGAGGCGCTCCGCGGCCAGCTCGAGGCGGCCCGGCGCGACGCCGAGGAACGCCTCGACGCCCAGGACACGCAGTACCGCCGCCAGGTCGACTCGCTCGAGCGGCGCTCGGCCGAGCTCGAGCACCTGGTGCAGCGCATGCACGGCGTCGACGCGGCACGGAACCAGAACGAGTCCAAGGTGCTCTCCGCGCTCAGCCCCGTGGCGCAGACGCTCGACGTGATGCGCACGAAGATCGCCGAGCTCGAGCAGTCGCGGAGCGAGCAGTACGGCGCGCTGTCGGCGCAGCTCCGGTCGGCCGCCGAGTCGGAAGAGCGCCTGCGCGCCACCGCCGACACCCTGGCCAGCGCCCTGTCGTCGAACAGCACGCGCGGCGTCTGGGGCGAGACGCAGCTGCGCAACGTGGTCGAGGCCGCCGGGCTGCTCGAACGGGTCGACTTCGACGTGCAGTCGTCAGTCACCACTGCAGTCGGCTCCGGCCGCCCGGACATGGTCGTGCACCTGCCCGGCGGCAAGACCATCGCCGTCGACGCCAAGGTGCCGTTCAGCGCCTACCTGCAGGCCGCCGAGATCCCGGCGACCGCCACCGGTGCCGAGGCAGCACGACGCGACCAGCTCATCGCCCAGCACGTCAAGGCACTCCGCGCGCACGTCGACGCCCTGGCCGCGCGGGAGTACTGGACCGGCTACGACGCCTCCCCCGAGCTCACCGTCGCCTTCATCCCGTCCGAGTCGCTCATCTCGAGCGCACTCGCCGCCGACCCCGGCCTGCTCGACCACGCCTTCCGCAAGCGCATCGCACTCGCCTCCCCCGTGACCCTGTGGTCCGTGCTCAAGACCGTGGCGTTCTCGTGGCAGCAGGACGTCGTCTCGCAAGAGGCGCACGAGCTGTTCAAGGTGTCCCGCGAGCTCTACGGCCGGCTGTCCACGATGGCCGGTCACGTCGACAAGCTCGGCCGCTCGATCCGCGGTTCGGTCGTCGACTACAACCGCTTCGTCGGGTCGCTCGAACGCCAGGTCCTGCCGAGTGCCCGTCGGCTGTCGCTGCTCGACGAGTCGAAGGTGATCGCCGACCCGTCCTCGATCGAGGACGAGCCGCGGCTGCTCACGGCGCCGGAGCTCGTCGGGGCGGTCGACGAGGACTGACGGCGCAACCCGACGGGAACCCCTCCGAACCACGGGATCGCGTGGTTCGGACGGGTTGCAGTGGTTCGGCGCGGATCTGCGCCGATCAGGACGGCCTGCGGATCAGAACCACTTCTCCGCACGGTGGTCCGCCTGGATGCGACGGATCGTGTTCGAGCGCGAGCGGAGCACGAGCGAGTCCGTGTGGATGACGCCGCGCGAACGACGCACGCCGTCGAC
>NZ_QKLE01000018.1:0-59262 GCF_003224275.1 Curtobacterium sp. MCSS17_011
GGGCGCCGGAGATCAACACGTGGGTGTCCCTGCTGGTGATCGTCGCCGCGATGGCCGTGTCGACGCTGGCGAGCCTCATCCGGATGCGAAGCGAGCGTGTGAGTGCAGACGCGTAGGGCGACGGCATGGCGAAATGAACCTCCTGCTTCCCCTCAGCGCGAGTGAGATGCGCGCCTAGCTGGTGCTCTTTGTCAAGGCGACACTGGAGCAGGCGTCGGCGCCGGTCCTCCCCAAATGCTCTCGGGGAAGTCATCAAGTCCACCGTTGTCGGCGAGGTGCAGGAGCAAGGCGCGAGCGTGTTCTGCTGCCGCTGGTGGTTCATCGCCGTACGCGACGGCTGCGGCGAGTCCTTCTGCAGCGCGCCGGACCACGAGGATCCGGTCTGGGGACAGTCCGTCGGCTGCGAGGTTTTCGTTCCACCAGCGCGTGTCGGCGGTCGTGATCTCGCTGACCTTTGGGATCTGGTAGATCCCAGCCCATGACGGCGCCGCCGTGAAGTACTGCAGCGTCGCATCGGCCCCTGACGTCATCGCCCGGACGTAGGCACGGAGGAGCTTGCCGGGGCGGTTCTCGGTGAGGTCCAGATACTGAAGCACGCTGTCTCGAAGCTGTTGTTGCGCGTCGTCGACGAGCGCGACGATCAAGGCTTCCCGGTTCGGGAAGTGGTGGAGCAAGCCACCTTTCGAGACGCCGGCGTGCTTGGCGATGTAGTCGAGGGAGACGCCCGTCCCGCGATCGGCCATGGCTTCTGCCGCCGCTGCGAGCACCGCTGCTCGGGTGCGCTCGGAGTTGCGCGTCGATCGCTCCGGCGACTGGTCGTGCTCCGGCATGGCCTGCTCCTCGGCGTCGGGGAAGTTCCTCATCCATCTGATCAGGAAAGGGGCAAAAGCTGCTCATCTCCTGCCAACAGTCTACATGCGTTCTACAGCCGACCATTTGGTCGGTACGGTGGTCCTCGTGACTTCAACGACTTCCGCTCCGGTGACCGCGCGCAGCTGGGCTGCGCTTGGGATCCTGACCCTGGCCGTGCTCTTGCTCGCGATCGACGGCACCGTGCTCGCACTGGCGGTGCCGGCCTTGTCCGCGGATCTGAACCCGACTGCGACGCAGCTGCTCTGGATCGGCGACATCTATTCGTTCGCGCTGGCCGGGCTGCTGGTCACGATGGGCAACCTCGCCGATCGCATCGGCCGGAAGCGGCTGCTGCTGATCGGCTCGCTCGGTTTCGGGCTGTCGTCGCTGCTCGCCGCGTTCGCCACGAGCCCGGAGATGCTGATCGCCGCCCGCGCGATCCTTGGTATCAGCGGCGCAACGATCATGCCGTCGACCCTCGCGCTGGTGCGCAACATCTTCACCGACCCGGCACAGCGCACCCGCGCGATTGCCGTGTGGGCGGCCGGGGCGACGGCGGGCGCGGCGGTTGGCCCGATTGTGGGTGGCGCGCTGCTGGAGCACTTCCACTGGGGCAGTGTGTTCCTGATCAACGTGCCGATCATGGTGCTGGTTCTGATCGGTGGCGTGTTCTTGCTGCCGGAGTCGCGGGATCCCCGCGGCGCACGCGTCGACCTCCTGTCAGCGCTGTCGTCGTTCGTTGCGATCGTCGCGATCGTCTATGCCATCAAGCACGTCTTCGCGGAGGGGTTCGACTGGAGCGTCGCCGTCGCGGTGCTGGTGGGGGTCGCTGCCGGATGGTGGTTCCTGCGCCGTCAGCACCGACTGACCCGGCCCCTGATCGACGTGTCCCTGTTCCGGTCGCCGGCGTTCAGCGGCGCGGTGATGGCGAACACGGTGTCGATCTTCGCGTTCGTCGGGCTGCTGTTCTTCTTCTCGCAGTACCTCCAGCTGGTTCGGGGACTGAACCCCTTGCAGGCGGGGCTGTCGGAGCTGTCGGCGACCGTCGCGTCGATCATCGTGATCGGACTGGCCGGGTTCATGGTCGGCAAGCTCGGCCGAGGCCGCGCCATCAGCGTCGGTCTGGGGCTCGGCGCGGTCGGGCTCGGCGTCCTCGCTTTCGCGGAGGGACTCGACGGGCTGGCCGGGATCATCATCGGCTTCGCGATCGTCGGATTCGGTGCGGGGCTGGCGATGACGCTCACCACGGACGCCGTGGTCGGCGCCGCCCCGCGGGACCGTGCCGGCGCGGCATCCTCGATCGCCGAGACGGCGTACGAGCTCGGAGCGGCCCTGGGCATCGCCGTTCTCGGGTCGGTGCAGCTCGCGTTCTACCGCGCCCACCTCCCCACGATCAGCAACCCGGACATCGAGCAGTCGATGCGGGAGTCCCTCGCGACGGGCCTGACGCAGCTGGACCGCACGGCGCCAGATGTCGCCGCCGTCATCGAACAGGCCAAACACGCCTTCACCGTCGGCATGCAGTGGACGTCCGTGATCGCCGCGGTACTGCTCATCGTCGCCGCGGTGATCGCATGGCGGTCGATCCCGTCCCGCGCCGAGACCCCCGTCGAGCACTGAGCGACCAAGAAAGGCACTTCCCATGAAGATCCTCGTTGTCGGAGCCGGCATCGCTGGCAGCGGTGTCGCGCTCATGCTCACCCACGACGGACACGACGTCCGCGTCGTCGACGCCATCACCGAGCCCTACCGAGGCGGGTACCAGATCCTGTTCGACCGGACCGCCATGCGCATGGTGCAGCGCATCGGCGTCCTGCCGGAGATCGAAGCGCTCAGCACGCCGACCGCGACGATCACCGTCACCCGCAAGGGCAAGGACCTCGCTCGGATGCGCACGGATGGGTACCGGTCCGCACGCCGTGGTGACCTGGTCGCGACGATCGCTCGCCACGCGGAACGTCGGGTGCCGTTCCAGTACGGCGTCGAGCTCGTCGGCATCGAGCACACCTTCACCGGCGTCGTCGCCCGCTTCGCGGACGGCAGTGCTGAGGCGTTCGACCTGATCATCGGTGCCGACGGCCTGAACTCCACGGTGCGACGACTCGCGGTCGAAGACGGACGGTCGGCGATCTATGAGAACGGACGCCACCACCTTTGGGTGAACGTGCCCGGACGGATGGCCGGCACGACCGAAGCGGCAATCCTGCTCGGGGACCGTGCCGGCGCGCAGGTGTTCCCGTACACGGACCACGACGAGACGCTCGTGCTGACCTCGATCAACCTCGGCCGCGGCCGGCAGCACGGATCCGACCTCCTCCCGGTCGCAGCCGAGCTGCTCGCCACCGCCAGCGACCGGTTCGCCCCGTTCGTCGACCAGGTGCGCACGGCCTCACCTGACCGGATCCGCGTCACGAAGTTCGCACAGGTCCGTGCGCCGCGGTGGCACGCGAGGAACGTCGTCCTGATCGGCGATGCCGCGCACTGCATCGACCCGCTCTCCGGCGCCGGCGCGCACGGGGGCCTGGTCGGCGGAGCGATCTTCGCGGACGAGCTCCGCCGCACTCCCGACAACATCGCCGCAGCAGCGCTGCGGTACCGGCGGCGGCTGCTGCCGTTCGTCCGGTCCGCGCAGCTGCTGACAGCGGGTGTGGTCGAACGCGCGACTGCCGGGAACCTCCGGCAGCGGCTCACCGCTGACTGCTCCCTAATCGGCGCCGCCCTCGCGGTCCGCCGCGCTGACGTGCCTCGCCGCACCTTCACCGCGGCCGCCCGCGCCGCTTCCCTCCCGGTGCCCGCACCCGCGAACTGACCCCGGCCCATCGCCGCGAAGAACGGAGAACACCATGACCACCGTTGCTCGATCCGTCGACGTCGTGATCGTCGGCGCTGGCCTCGCCGGCTTGTCCGCCGCTGACCGACTCACCCACGACGGCTACAAGGTCCTCGTCCTCGAGGGCCGCGACCGCGTCGGCGGCCGCATCCACACCACCTCCGTCGCCGGTGTCCCCGTCGACGCCGGCGCGACCTGGGTCGCACCGGACCACACGGCCATGCATGAGCTGATCGACCGGCTCGGCGGCCGCACCGTCCCGCAGTTCCACGACGGCAAGGGGCTGATCTCTTTCCGTGGTCGCCGACGGGCCGAGAGCGCGCTGGCGCTCGCGCCGTGGGTGGTCCTCGACCTCACCCGGATCATGGGAGCGCTGCAGAAGATCGTCGACCAGCTGCCGGCCGAGGACGCACACACGCACCCGCGCGCGGCGGAGTACGACGCGCTCTCGCTCGGGGCGTGGCTGACGCGGAAGCGTGCACTGCAGGACACCCGGAAGTTCATCGACATGATCAGCAAGGTGCACTGGGGTGCCCCTGCCGGCGACATCTCCCTGTTCAACGCGTTGCGGTACATCAAGACCCTCGGCGGTCTCGAGCACATGATGGCTGTCGAGGGCGGAGATCAACAGGACCGCATCTTCGGCACCGTGCACACCCTCGTCGCCCGGTTCGCTGACACGCTCAGCCCCCGCGTCATCGTGAACGCACCCGTGCACCGGATCACGACGCACGGCGATACGGTCACCGTCGACGCCGAGGGTGTGACCGTTGACGCTCGCTACGTCATCGTCGCCACCGCGCCGACGCATCGGGCAGCGATCACGTTCGAACCGGCCCTGCCCGAACAGCATCGGGGCTTGTCACGCACCTGGCGGCTCGGCGCTCTCAGCAAAGCGTTCGTCGCCTACGACCGTCCGTTCTGGCGCGACCGGGGACTCTCCGGTGAGGGCGTCTCCGACGACGACACCGTGTTCCTCACCTTCGACGTCAGCCCCGGAGCGGACGGCCCCGGCATCCTCATGGTGTTTTGCGACCCCCGCGGCTTCGACGCGTACGACCGCGACGAACGATCCAAGCGGGTCCTCGCCCACTTGGTGCACCTGTACGGGTCCGAGGCGCTGAAACTGATCGACTACCAGGACTTCTCCTGGGGCAACGACACCTTCGCCCCCGGCGGACCGAACCCCGCCGTCGCACCGAAGGCATGGACCACGTTCGGACGGTTCCTCCGGGAACCGGTGGGACGCGTGCACTGGGCCGGCACCGAGACCGCCGACGAGACCTCCGGAACCATGAACGGCGCCATCCTCTCCGGCCACCGAGCCGCCACCGACGTCGCGCAGCTGCTGGCCGCCACCACGCAGCCGGTGACGCCCACCCCGTTAGCACGCTGACCGACGCGATCGTGGGTGCAGGTCCAAATGGGCCTGCACCCACCTTCCCGCATCCGACCACTGAACAGAGAAACCGGCCATGAACACCACCCCTCGGACCGCTGAGTCGAGCACGACGCTGCCCGCACCGATCAGCCTCGCTGCCGCATGGTCGAAGGCGTTCCTCCTCATCGCGATCGCCGTCGCGGTAATCCTCGTCGTCGTCGTGCAACTCCGGATTATCGTCATCCCGGTCCTGGTCGCACTGATCTTGTCGGCGCTGCTGGTGCCGTTCTGCACCTGGCTGCAACGGCACCGGTGGCCGAAGTGGGCCGCAGTCGCAGTCAGCGAAGTCGGCGTCGTCGGCGCCGCCGGAGGGCTCGCCGCGTTGGTGGTCTGGCAGCTCCGAGCCGGCTTGCCAGCCCTCCGAACCGCGGTCGTGCACCAGCTCGACCAGGTCTCCGCGTGGCTGCACGAGCCGCCCATCTCCCTCACGGACGCAGACATCACCGGAGCGTTGACCAGCGCCGTCAACGCCCTTCAGGACAACGCGCAGTCCCTCGTCACCGGCGCCCTCAACGCCGGAAGTGTCGTCGGGACCTTGCTCGCCGGCGTACTGCTGGTGCTCTTCACCACACTGTTCGTCCTCATCGATGGCCGCGGCATCTTCGAATGGACGGTTCGCCTCTTCCCCCGCCGCGCCCGTGAAGCCGCGCGAGGTGCCGGGCGCGCCGGATGGGCGACGCTCACCGCGTTCGCCCGTGTTCAGATCCTCGTCGCCCTCGTCGACGCGATCGGCATCGGTCTCGGCGCTTTCATCATCGGTCTGTTCTTCGATGGGTTCCCGTTCCTGGTGCCGATCGTCATCGCAGTGTTCCTCGGCTCGTTCGTCCCCATCGTCGGCGCGATCGCCAGCGGCGTACTGGCCGTGGTCGTCGCGCTGGTGTTCCTCGGGCCCGTGCCGGCCGTGATCATGCTCGCCGTCGTGCTCATCGTGCAGCAGGTCGAAGGTCACGTCCTGCAGCCGCTGATCATGGGTGCCGCTGTCAACGTTCACCCCCTCGCGGTCGTCCTCGCCGTCGCAGCTGGCGGGTTCCTCGCAGGGATCCCGGGAACTCTGTTCGCGGTGCCGCTCGTCGCCGTCGCCAACACGATCGCACACCACCTCGCTCGGGCACCGTGGCGTCCGAGAACGTCCGCGATCCGACCGGAGGATCTCACCTCGAGCCTGTCCAAGCCGCCGGCCACGTAGCCGTAGCTCGTCCGAGGGATCGACCCGCTCCGCGGTCAGTTGCGGATGACCTGCTGCAGCACCTGGAACGCCACCGCGACGACGAGCGCGTTGTAGAAGAAGCTCAAGATGCTGTGCAGCATCACCACCCGTCGGACACCGAGGCTCTCCACCTGCGCGTCCGAGGTCGCGAACGCGGTCCCGATGGTGAAGGAGAAGTAGAGATAGTCGATCAGAACAGGTTGCCGCTTACCAGGGAATCGCACACCACGGCGGCGGCCGCCCCCGTCGGCCGCCCAATAGGTGTGTGCGAACCCGACCTGGAGCAACGTCCACGACAACACGACGCCAATCGACGCGGTGATCGCGAACAGCAACGCGCCGCCGCCATCCGCTTGAGCCACCAACGCCACGACTGCCGAGTACGCACCGGTCACGCTCGCCACCAGTGGCAGCAGCCACGACCACCGCTCAACCTCCCGAAGCGCGCTCTTGCTCTCGTCGACCTGATGCCCGGGCCAGGTAGCGACGAGACCGCCCAGGAGGTACACCAACGTGACGGCCTCCCACACCACCAGCGTCCAGAACTCCCCGACGAACAGGTACGCAACGCTACTGAGCAGAATCGCCGTCTCAGTGACCCCGACAAGCGTTCGCCGTGCCCGTGAGAAGCCCCGCGATCGGGGTCGGGTGCTTTGCGTCATCGTGTCCTCTCGTACGCGTCGGCGCCGTCCTCGACGACCGATCACGTCTCGGTCAAGCATCCCCGAGACGTCGTGAGAGAACGCATGGATGACCCGCGACCGGCGCGTCGTGCCGGGCATCGATACCGTCACGCGCTCTGGCTTCTGACCATCCGCGACCTCCGCGTGCGGTACTCCACATCAGCGCTCGGGTACCTCTGGTCGATCCTTGATCCGCTGGTGATGTCGGGAATCTATTGGTTCGTGTTCACCCAGGTGCTCCACCGAGGGCCGGTCGGCGAAACGCCATACATCGTCTTCCTGCTCACGGCGCTGCTGCCGTGGATGTGGTTCACCGGCGGCGTATCGGACTCCACACGCGCGTTCATCGCGGAAGCGAAGCTGATCCGCTCGACGACGATCCCGCGAACCATCTGGATCGCGCGAATCAACGCGTCGAAGGGCATCGAGTTCCTACTGAGCATCCCGGTGCTCGCTGTCTTCGCAGTCGCCGCTGGAGCGCACCTCCACTGGCAGGCCACGCTGTGGCCGCTCGCGATCGTGCTGCAAGCCGTTCTGGTCTACGGCATCGGACTCATCGTGGCACCGCTCGTTGTCTTCCACCGTGATCTGGAACGCGCCGTGAAGCTGGTCCTCCGATTCGCGTTCTACGCGTCCCCGATCGTCTACGCGACCAACGCGCTCCCCCCGGCCCTCCACGAGATCGCGGCGCTCAACCCCCTCACCGGGATCATCGGCATCTACCGATCCGCGTTCTTCCCCACGCAGCTCGACGCATTCGCGGTCACCGTGTCGGTCATCGTGACGGTCGTAGTGCTCGTGCTCGGCCGCCTCGTCTTCCGCCGCAGCGAACACCGCGTCCTCAAAGAGCTGTGACCGTCGCATGACCACGACCGTGCCTCACATCAGCTGGCCCACCACCTGGCCCAGCGCTCAGCACACGTGCTGAGGCTTCGGCAAGCTCAGCACGTCAGCGCTCAGCGTGGATCGTCTCCTGCCTCGTACCGTCCATCGACACCTACCGACAAGGAACCCGATGACTGATCACGCCCGCATGGCAGAGCTCGCCAAGGAGCCGCTCGTCGTTGTCGGCGCCCGCAGCAGCGCATTCCGGGGGACTGGCCGAGAACTGCGCGCCATCCTCCGCCAACGCGAGATGCTCGGCATGCTCATCCGCCGCGACCTCAAGGCCCGGTACAAGGACTCAGCACTCGGGTTCGTGTGGACGCTGGTGCGCCCGCTCACACAGCTGCTCATCTACTACTTCGTGATGGGCAAGATCCTCGGCTCAGCACGCTCGATCGACAACTTCGCCATCTACGTCTTCACCGGCCTGACCGCGTACACGCTCTTCAGCGAAGTAGTCGCCGGCTCAACCGGGTCGATCGTCGGCAACAGCGGACTCATCAAGAAGGTCTACGTGCCACGCGAGGTGTTCCCACTCGCAAGCATCGGCGCAGCACTCGTGAACTTCCTGATCCAGTTCGCGATCCTGATCGCAGCGACCGTCGCTCTCCAGGTCTTCCCGTGGCACCAAGGGCTGATCTTCCTCGTCCCGTCCCTGCTCGTGATCCTCGTCTACAGCACAGCGATCGGACTCGTACTCGCCGCGCTCAACGTCTACCTCCGAGACGTGCAGTTCATCATCGACGTCGGGCTGATGGTGCTCCTCTGGGCGTCCCCCATCGTGTACTCGTACTCGATGGTGCTGCAGCGGCTGAAGATCGACTGGCTCTTAGCCATCTACACAAACAATCCCTTGACGCTGTCGATCCTCGGACTGCAACGCGCGATCTGGGGCCACGGCGCCGCCACAGAACCCGCCTGGCCTGCGGAACACCTCGTCAGACTCGGTATCGCGTTCCTGATCGGATGCCTGCTCCTTATCGCAGCGCAACGGGTGTTCTCGCGACTGCAGGGCAACTTCGCGCAAGAGCTCTGAAAGCAGCGTTTGAGGGCTCGAATATGCCCACCGCGTCCGGATGACCACCCCTACTGAGGCCGCGATCCACTTTGGCGAGCAGCTCGTGACGCGGCCAGCGCGCCTGTGCCGAGAGCGGCCAGCGTGCAGGTGAGGCAAAGCCCAAGCAGCACGACGTAGAACGCAGGCGCCAGCGAGGGCCCGGCGCCGTCGTTCACGAGCTGACAGCACGAGACTGGGAGTATGCGCCCCCGACTGTCGTTCACTGTCCTCGCCGTGCTCTGCACCGGATTGCTCGTCGGATGTTCCTCCGTGGAGGGACTCGCGCGGAGTGCCGCTCAGCAGCACGGCGGGACGGTTGGCGCGCTGCCGTGCCCAACCGATCCACCGACCGCAACCGAGTCGTCCTCGTCGCCCACCCCGCGACCGACACCGACCCTGGACCCGACGGTCGCCCGGGAAGTCCGCGACGCGTTGCGGGCAGTCCGCCGACTCCCTGGCGTCGAGCGCGCGGACGAGACCACCACGAACACGCCGAGCACCGCAGCCGACCCGATCTGCCCGGCGCGCCTCGTCACCACAAACCACTTCGCCACTACGGTCACGGTCACGACCTCACCGCAGGCCACCCCGGAGCAGGCCGGAGCCGTTCCCGCGACGATGTCCGAGCACCTGGCATGGACCGGCGTGGACCTGCAGCTGACCGTTCCCGCCGGGGCGGGACACGTCGCGAGCACCGTCGAGTACGACGGCACCTTCGACCAGCGGATCCCCGAGGCTACGTCGACATCAGTCGCGCAGGGGCTCGCGACCCTCGCCGTCACCCCGCACGTCGTCGGGCTCGAAGCCGTCATCCCGACGACGATGCGTGTCGAGTACGGCTCGCTGACCATCGGCGTCGACACCGACGACGAAGCCACCCTCGACGCCGTCCGCGACGTCATCGATGGCACCGCCTTCGCTCACACCACACTCCACGGCTCCTTCGGGAACGGCGCGAAGCCCTGACAAGAGGCCCTGTCAGGGCCAGGTGCACGGCGATCAGCAACGACACGATCAAGCGGGAGGCGCACTTCTGCTGGAACCCAGGCTCTCAACAGACAGGACGAGCACTTGTCCAACTGCTCCGGTTAGGCAGTCCCGATGGCTGGTGGTTCCACCGAGCGCTGCTGGCAGCTGGGCTTCGCCCGGCAGCGATTGTTCACCGGGACCGGGACCGGGACCGGGACCGGGACACCACAAGGGACCCGCGCCGGGCGAGCAATATCTGTGTGCGGGGGCCGTCCGTGTCGCCGAAATCGCGACGCTTGGTGTCGAGGAGAGGCAGCGGCTCAGTGCCGACGCAGAATGTTGAGGAACTCGACTGCCCAGTCCAGGTTGCGGGCGAGCTTGGCCCCGCGATTCTCGGTGTCGGCAATATACCTGTCGAGTTCGGCTTGCAGGCAGCCCCGGTCGGCCTCGTCCGCCGTCGCGAGTCCGTCGACGATTCCGAGCAGTTCGGCTATCTGCTCCAGGGAGTAGCCCAGTGGCTTCATCCGGCGGATCGCGAGCAGCCGTTGCAGGTCGCTATCGCTGTAGAGGCGGAACCCGCCCTCGGTGCGCCCGGTGGGGTGCAGGAGTCCGACGTCGTCGTAGTGGCGGATGGTGCGGCTGGACAGGCCGGTGCGCTCGGCGAGTTCACCGATGTGCATCGTTGACTCGGGCACCAGCTACTACTGGGTGGCTTGACGACGGTCGCCGAGGACGGGCTCGCCATTGCTGCGAACGCGTCCGGCAGTCGATCGTGTCGGAGCGAACCTCGGGCGAAGCGTGGAGGCGCGCCCCCTGTGGGCAGGACGCGCACAGGACCGCGGTGGCGTTCGGTCAGCTCGACGAGGCCGACGGCGGCCGCCGGAGTTGCTCGTCGTGCCGGTGACTCGAGGCTCGCAGCGGATGTCGAACGGGGTGCGACGCGAGGATGAGTGCGATCGACACGGCGACGCCGAGCAGCGTCTCCGCGGTGCGAGTGAAAAGCAGCGGCAGGAGAGCGGGGGTGCCGCTGACGAACGCGATGCCGATCGTGACCGGCGTCAGGAACAGCAACGCGATCGAGTAGTTGCGGGCGACGAACAGCTCGGTGCCGACTGTGAGTGCGACGAGGATCAACGCGATCAGCGGGCGGGGCGGCGCGAACCAGAAGACGGCGCCGGCGACGACAACGCCGGCGATCGTACCGACGACGCGGTGCCCGGCGCGCAGGAGCTGGCCGGATGTCGTCGTTCCGACGATCGGAACGATGGCGGCGACCATTGCCCAGTACGGGCGGTCAAACCCCAGCAGCAGCGCGGCACCTCCCGCCGAGGCGCATGCGACGAGGCACATCGCCGCATGGGTGCCGGAGAGCAGCCACCGTCTCGGATGGGCGGCGAGCCCGGCTGTCGGGGCAGCGAGCCCAACCGCACTCGAGCGCTCGAATGCCGCCCAGAGCGCCGACACGACCAGCGTCCATGCTGCAGAGGCCCCCGCCACCATTGCGGCGGACAGGGGCAGCGCGGCCTGGTGCGGCAGTGATGCGCACGCTCCGAAGCTGAACACGAAGAACAGGTTCCCGGGCGGAGACCACCCCATGGCGTCCGCCAGCAGCGCGCTGGCACCGGCAACCACCGCCGTCCACACCACAATCTCGAACGGCATCGGACTGGACGCTGCAAGCGCCGTCGCCACGACGATGAGACCGACCTGCACAATGGCCACGAGCACCTGCGTGTGCAGCCGAGCCCATGGGGAGGCGCGCCTGGCGAACACCGCAACGACCGCGCCGAGGATCGCAAAAGGTGCCAACGTCACCTCGCCGAGCAACTCAAGTGCCACCACCGGGACGACGGCGGAAAGGCCCAACCGCAGCGCTGGATGGTGCGCGGCGGCGTGCGGATGCAGGTGCAGCAGCTCGCGCGGTGAGGGCAGCGCCTCGCCGAATCGCAGCCGGGAATCTCGGATCACGCGTTCCTCCATTACTTCGCCAGCGAACCATATCCTTCCCTAGTGAAGTACATTGCTTCAATGAGCGACGGGATCGACGACCTTCGGCGACAGTGGGCGCAGATCGCGCCCGAACTGGACACCAGCAGCGTCGACATCGTCGGGCGGATCCTGCGACTGGCGCAGATCCTGCACGCGCGCATGGACGCCGCCCTGCTCGAACTCGGCCTGACGCGCGGCGAATTCGACATCCTCTCCCTCCTGCTCCGCAGCGGACGAGCGCTCACCGCCTCCGATCTCGCGACCGGCCTGCACACTTCGCCAGCGGGGACGACGAAACGGATCAAGAAGCTCGTCGCGAACGGCTTCGCCACTCGCCAGAGCCACCCGGCCGATGCCCGCTCCGTGCTCGTCGCGCCGACGCCCGCGACGTCGGCGGTCGTTCACACCGCGGTCCAGACGCTGTTCCGCGTCGAGTCAGATTTCCTCCACGCGCTACCGCAGCCCCAGCGGGCCGGCCTAGTGGACGCACTCCGCCAGCTTCTCGTCCACGCCGAGCAGACCCAGCGGTGATCGGTGCGCCGCTCGCATTGGCGCAGCCCATGACCGATGCCCCGCTGCGTCGGCCGATCCGGTCGCCACGTCTCCCGGCGGCCGGACGAACCGCTGCAAGCGCGGCTCCGCACGGGTGCTCTACTGTCCGGTTGAGGATCGGTGTACGGGTGCTCTACTGTCCGGTTGAGGATCGGCGTACGGGACTCGATCACGGCCAATCTTGGCCCGGTGTCGCCGCCGCGCCCCACCGTGGACGGCTACTCCGACTCCTACCGACGACTTGGGCAGTACCCGCGAATGAGGGGCATCGCCCTGACACAAACCGACCGACGCTCGGCATTGCACACTTTGTCAGCACAATCAACCCATGTCTATTTGCTGCGGTGTGTGTTCCACTGACGGGGTCGTCGTGCGGATCAGGCATGACGAACGCCGGGTGGCCTGGAGGAAGCTCTCGAGGTAGGTAGCAAACAGGACGACGGCGCCTCGTGGTCGGATCAGAAAACCACGAGGCGCCGCCGGGCTAAACAACACGTGTCGAACAGGCGTGGTTGGTTCGGAGCGCTCCAGCGAACTGTTGGGTCGCCTTCTGCTGACATTTCGGTCTTGCGGCGGGTCGGGAGAATGGGTGATGCTGCTTCCGAAGGCCATCTGCTGGACCCTGTTACCAGTGGCACTTTCGCGGGGAGTGTCGGTCTTTTCCGGGTGCCGCTGCCGTGGCCCGAACCGGCAGCGGCACCCGAACCCATGGTCAGCGGCGCAGCTGGCGGCCGGCGCGCTCTTCCAGGAGTCGGACGCCAAGGAGCTCACCCAGTGCGGGGCCGTACTGGTCGAGCGCGGCGTGGTGGTGCCGTGCCGACGCCTCGAGCATCGGCGCATCCACTCCGGCCATGTCTTGCAGTCTGCGGATTGTGCTCAGTTCTTCGACGACGCGGTCGATGCTGAACGACGGCAGGTAGTCGCCATCGGGCAGCTGGTCCGCGTGCTCGTCGAGGAAGCGGCTCCCGCCCGCGCTCGCCTGCAAGAAACCGTGCAGGGCTTCGACATTCAGCCCGAGCTTCTGCCCGATGAGCAACGCTTCAGCAGCGGCGAGGGCGTTGGTGAACCACAGCCCGTTCGCAAGCAGCTTCACAATCTGACCGTCCTCGGCCCGCTGGCCAATACGACGGACACCGCCCGGCGCAGCGAGGACATTTAGGACCGGGACCGCACGGTCGACGGCATCGTCCGGTCCGCTGACGAAGAACGTCGGCCCGCTCGCCCCGGTCTCTGCGACGGAGCCGCCCATCGCCGCCGACACCGCCGCAACACCGCGGCGCTCCGACGCACTCCGTCCGCGCACCATTGATCCCGAACCCGCACAAGCACCACGGGTGGCGCGGCCCGAGCTCTCGGCTCAGCAACCCGTCAGACCACCGCGCCGCTTGTTCGGTTAGCTGATCGTCCTCCGAGTCAACGAGCATGCCGGGTCCCAGACGTTGCTCCGAGACGAGTAGTAGGGACGTCAGGTGGCGTCAGCCCATGGAGAGATAGAGCCTGCCAGAGGGCTACGGCATGTCCGAACGGCAGTGAGCGCACCGACACCAGCCTGTTTCAGCTCGTCCAACGGCAACGGCAACGGCAACGGCAACGGCAACGGACGGCTGGTCCGCCAGTTTCCCGGTGGACCAGCCTGAGCTCCCGGAAGAGGTGCCCGGGACGAGGCTATCGGCTTTCGGTACAGCACATCGGTCTGCGTTGCCGGAGTCGGTGATGGTCTCCGGCTCGACGTCGGAGCGGTGGGCTCAGCCAGGTCGACAGGACAGCTTGTTCGCACATCGTGGGCGCGTACCTTGAGAGACGTCATCAGCTCGCGGGTCGTCTGCGAAGACGCCTACAGGAAGCCGCATTCATGGTTCGACCGCAGCGCATCGTGTGGCAGGAGGGGCCCGGTACCGACTGGACAGCGCACGCCGACGGTGTCATCGTCGGCAGCGTCCAGCACCACGACCAGTACGAGCTCCACACGAACGACGACCAGGTCCACGGTTCGCACAGCACCCTCGGCAACGCGCAAGCACAGCTCAGTGCCTGGTACTCCTGGGTCGCCGCGCAGCAGGCCCGACCAGCACGCAAGGCTCTGACGCGAGGCGAGCGTTGCCGATCGCGTGACCCGAACACGGACCGGCAACGCCCGTCCCGCAGCCTGATACGCCACGGGTTCCCGTACCGTACCCAGGGTCGCGCTGGACGGGCAGTCAGCAGAGTGAGCGCCTGCGCAGGCGGACCAGCCGGACCAGCCGGACCAGCCGGACCAGCCGGACCAGCCGGACCAGCCGGACCAGCCCGCCGCACGCTCACATCGCACTCACACTGCTAGAGCCGCCGATGGCGGGAGAACCTCCGGCACGGAATACAACACCTGTCGACGATGGTTCACAGTGAGGCGGGGCGGCTGGTTACCGCCCAAGCGAAAGCGTCCTAAGTCCCTGATCCTCGGACGCACGCGGCTGCCCGCTCTCACCCCAACGAGAGCGGGCAGCTCCCCTCTCGTAGTTGCGGTCGCCCTCGATCATCGGGTGCTCAGACTGACGTGTGCGGTTCACGACGGCTTACGTCCCCAGCGACGACGATCCCGAAGTCGCTGGCGTTGAAGCGCCCGATCCTGACGAAGGAGATACCCGATTCCGCGGTCGCTCCGGGGTCGCGTCCGCTTCGCCCCTGGCCCGTTATCCGCATGACGTGGGACGGGTTGAACCGGGTTGTAGCGCATCGTGGATTCCCGGCATGATCGCTGCCGAGCCGCGCGATCCGCAGGACCGGATCGCCCAGGAGCCGTACTGGCTCGACGACGGCGGTTTACTAGGGGCCGTTGCAACGGTTGGTTGTTTCGGGTCCGAGAGTAGCTGCTCGAATCCTTCTGCCGGGGTCCGGTGGCCGAGCGTTTTGCGGGGTCGTCCGTTGAGTTCCGTGGCAACTTCGAGGAGCCGTTCCGGGCTGTGGACGCTGAGGTCGGTGGACTTCGGGAAGTGCTGCCGGAGCAGGCCGTTGGTGTTCTCGTTCGAGCCGCGCTGCCACGGCTTGTGCGGGTCGCAGAAGTAGATCGCGAGGTCCGTGGCGAGAGTGATTTGTGCCGGGCAAGCTCTGTGCCCTGATCCAACGTCAACGACCGACGGAGATGCACGGGCAGGGTCTGGATCGTGGGGATCATCGCGTCCCGGACCGCGTCGGCGCTGTGCCCGTTGGGCAGGTGCAGCAGCATCACGTACCTGGTCGTGCGTTCGACGAGGGTGCCGATCGCGCTCCTAGCGTTGGTCCCGACGATCAGGTCCCCTTCCCAGTGGCGGGCACGGCCCGATCGTCGGCCTCGGCGGGGCGTTCACTGATTAGGACCATGTCCCGGATCTTCGACCACGACGCCCGCCGAGGCTCACCCCGGTGTCGGCGGATCGCGCGTCCGGTGCGGAGGTGTTTGTGCAGGTCAGCGCTCAGGTGACCGCGACCCTGGACGAACAGGGACTGGTAGATCGTCTCGTGCGACACGTGCATCTCCGGCCGGTTCGGGAACGTCCTGGTCAGGTCATCACGGATCTGCTCCGGGGACCAGATCCGCACCAACCGCAGCTCGACCTGCAGGGCGAGCTCGACCCGGTCCAGCTCCCGCGGCTTCGGGCGCCGCGCTCGGACCTGGCACCGCTTCTCCGCCGCGTACGGCCGGTAATCGCCGTTGCGGGAGCTGTTCCGGGCCAGCTCTCGACTGATCGTTGATGGCGCCCGCCCGAGTTCTGCTGCGATCTGGCGGATACCGACGCCAGCCAGGCGCAGGTCAGCGATCCGGAGCCGTTCTTCCTCGCTCAAGTACCGGCCAGAACGAGCTGCTCGCTCGAACGGGTTCTTCCTGCGAGCAGCTTTGAACCATCGGTATCCCTGACGTGGATGCACCCCGACAGCATCGCAAGCAGCGGGCCTGCTCATGCCCTGTCCGAGTAGCTCCCAGAATCGTGCCTCACGGGCACGCTGCTCCAGCCTCGATCCCATCTGCAACACTCCGATTCACGGTGGTGTTGCAACGACCAGCTGAACCCAAGATCTCGGCTATCGGACGAGTAAGGAGGGGTCGTCCGCTGCTCGCCGTCAGCGCCGTCGTCGGTCCCGGTACCGGTGGACCGCGTCGAGGTTGCCGCAGCGTGCCGTGCAGTAGGTGCGGCGCCCGTTCTTGCTGGTGTCCGCGTACACTTGTTGGCATCCCTCGCGAGCGCACTCGCCGAGCCGGTGGTTGCCCGCTTCGACGACGAAGACCGCGAGTCCTCCGGCTGTCATCGCGGTGACGCGTCCGACCAGGTCGCCGTCAGGGCTGGCGAAGTGCAGGTGCATCGGGAGTCCGTCGTGCTCGGCGACCTGGACGGTCTGGACGCTCTCGGTGAGCAGTTCGTTGATCAACGCGACCCGGGCGACCTCGTTCGTCTTTGCGAACACTGCGCGCAGGCGGCCGGCGAGCCGGGTCAGGCCGGCAGCAGAGGCGCTGTCGGCGACCGCCCCTCGGACGAAGGCGTCGCGGAGGACGGGCGCGAGACCGTCCACGGTCCAGCCGTCTCCCGGCGTGCGGTTCGCCAGGTCCTGCGCGAGCCGGACGCCGACCAGGGTGTCATGGTTGAAAGGCACCGAGTCATGACAGCACACTGTCGACGTCGACACACAGTCCACCGATGAGAACTCTGGAGCGGTCATGGAGACCATTGCGCAGGGCGCCACACCCAACGAGCGCGAGTCGATCAGGGCTGCTGCGCAGCGTCGTACCCTCATCGCGGTCATCGCGACGCAGGTGCTCGGTGGTGCGGGACTCGCTGCCGGCGTCACGGTCGGCGCGCTGCTCGCCGAGGACATGCTCGGCAGCGATGCCGTCGCCGGTCTCCCTGCCGCGGTGTTGACCTTCGGATCCGCGGTGACAGCGTTCGTCGTCGGTCGCGCCAGCAACCGGTACGGTCGCCGCCCGGGCCTAAGCGCTGGTTTCCTCGCCGGGGGTGTCGGCTCGATCGGCGTCGTCCTCGCCGCGCGGATCGACAGTCCGGCGCTGCTCTTCGCGGCACTCCTGGTGTACGGCGCGGGTACCGCGACGAACCTGCAGGCCCGGTACGCCGGAACCGACCTCGCACCCAAGCACCGGCGTGCAACCGCGGCGAGCGTGGCGATGGTATCGACAACACTCGGCGCGGTCGTCGGCCCGAACCTCGTCGAGCCAATGGGCCGCCTCGCCATCTCGTGGAACGTCCCCGCACTGGCCGGGCCGTTCATCCTCGCCGCCGCGGCCTACCTCGCCGCGGGCACGGTGCTGCACCTCCTGCTGCGACCCGATCCGCTGCTGCTCGCGCGTCAGCTCGACGTCACCGACCCCGCAACCGTACGCGACGCGACCACACCGGCCGTCCGCCGGGTCAGCCGCGGCGTCGTGGCCGGAGCACTGACGATGGTGGTCGCCCAGATCGTGATGACCGGCATCATGACGATGACGCCCGTCCACATGCAAATGCACCACCACGCCCTGTCAGCGGTCGGTGTCGTGATCGGCGTGCACATCACGGCGATGTATTTGCCGTCCCTCGTCGCCGGAGCCCTCGTGGACCGCGTCGGCACCACCGTCATAGCCGTTGCCTCGGGCACGGCGCTCCTGCTTGCGGGAGTGTCCGCAGCGACCCTCGGTGACTCCGTCGCGGCGTCACTGACCGCGTTGATCCTGCTCGGCTTGGGCTGGAACTTCGGCATCATCGCCGGCACCGCGATGATCGTCGACGCGACCGAACCGGGCGAGTGTGCCCGGGTCCAGGGCAGCGTCGACGTCCTCATCGCACTGGCCGGTGCCAGCGGCGGTGCGCTGTCCGGAGTGGTGATGGCCGCGACCACATACAGCAATCTTGCCTTCGCCGGAGCCGTCCTGGCCCTGCTGTCGCTGCCGGCGATCGGCATCTTGCGACGGCCGTTAGGGACAAGATCTCCATCTCTGCCATCTCGGTAGCCGATCGGCTAGCGGACACCGCTCGAGCCAGACTCCCGAGTACCGTGGGCGCCGTGACGGATCGCTGGATAGACGGGGTGCCCGATGCTCCGGCCGGTATCTTCGGCGCTTGGTTTAACGCTCTCCTGGGGGCGCTTGTCGTGGGTGCGCCAACCATCGCATTCAACACTGGTGAAGCCCCGGCGAGTGTTCTGTTCGCCACCGCAGCCCTGGGGCTCTTCGAGTTTCTGGAAGTCGTCTTCGTCTACAATCTCTATCAGCGAATCGCCGGTCGACGCGCGTTTCGCGCAGAGCGCGACGACGATTGAGAGTCAGATCCCGGGCGTTCACCCGTCCGTATGCCGATCGTCTACCGAACAAGGTCTTGCCCGGCGTCATTATTCGCCACGATCTCCGTCGGCATCCCGTCTAGCACTGCGCTCGATGGCTTCGTCCGCCCCGCGATTCATGCCTGCTGGTTGCGCAAGGCCCATCGCAGTGGCGCACGCTGCAGCACCAGCAGCGAAGAGGCATCCTGGAGCAGCTTCGCTCTGTGTCGTTGTCCCCGCGACGCTTCGTGTCGTGATCGAGTCCCGTGCGGCGACCGGTACTGCCTCCGCACCAGGACTGATCTGGAAGCTGCCTCGGCCAGCCGATGGCCGGCGGTCGCGGCGATGGGGCGCCGCCTGATCGGCGCCCGCAACGCCATGGACTGGTGCCAGATCAAGCTGGCGTAACTCGCGTCTGAGTATCCATTAAGGCCGAGCTGGAACTACCGGGCCTGATCTGGCGTTTGGCGTCCCGCCCCGTTCGGGGGTCGGGTACAAGCACTCAGCTTCCTCATACGCTGCGCAAGCTGACAGCAACCCGTGCTGTCAATCACGTAGGGGGTCTCGTGCGCACACTGCTGTACGCTCCGCGCACGAGGAGGCGCAGCATCGCTGCTGCCACACTCGGCGCGCTCGCACTTGTCGGATCACTGCTCGTCGCCACACCGGCGCAGGCGCTCGTTTTCGAGACTCGCGTCGGAAAGTTGCCTACCGCAAAGGTGACAGACCGGATTGACTATCGCTGGCGCGTCTATGCAAATAAGGTGAAGAGTCCAATCACTTACCGAACTACTTACGGCAAGAACGGTGGCTATTTCACGGGAATTACATACAAGAGTGTTATTTATACCGTGACGGGTTACGAGAGTAAGACTAAAGCTGGGGCAACCACAACGCGTGCGACACGACTCAATCATTCTTGGGAATCTGCGGTGAAAAGCACCACACGCCTCAATGGAAAGCGGTTGCAGTACTCGACGCAGTTCAATTTCAAGCATGGGTCAAAGTCGTCTTCCCAGAGCAACTACTCGGATCAAGCTCAGTGTGATACGAGCAAATACAATAACTGCAAGTTCTGATGAGCGAACTTTATGAGCGCGTTTACAATGGACTTGCCTCTCTTGGGGAAATGACAACCATTGCTCGCAGCGGGACGTTGGTGGAGCGCATTGCCGTTGCCGACTCAGAACAGCTGACGGACGATCTGGCAGTAAGACCCCTCCGGATGTCCTCGTGGCTCTGGCTCAAAGGAGTGACCAGCTGCTTCGCTTCGCGAACAGAAATCCAAATGCACCTGTGTCGCTACAACTCCAGTTGTCAATCAGTGACGCTCCCCCTTACTCACTTGAGAATTTTTTCGAAAGGTTGAATGCTGACAGCAGTGAGCGGGAAAAGGTTCGGGACGCGCAAGTGGATAAGGCGCAGATGAACAGAACTCTTGGCGACGTTTGGTCAGCCACGCGCCCCGCGGAGGGTTAGGAGCATGGCCGGAGGCGGAGCCGGCCGTCTTCCGCACCGGAGGGGGGGCAGCCCCTGACTCTCTTGTTCCGACGAGGCGTCTCGCCACCCTACGGTTGTGAGACGTCTCGTCGGCGTTGCGCTCGCGTGCGTGTGATCAGCCGTGGTTCGTGTCGCTGATTCTGCGGCGCTTGATGTAGGGGGTAGCTGCTCAGTGCTGACGCAGGATGGTGAGGAACTCGTCTGCCCAGTCGAGGTTGCGGGCGAGCTTGGCTCGACGGTCCTCGGTGTCCGCGACGTACGCGTCCAGCTCGGCTTGAAGACGTTCACGTTCGGCACCGTCGGCGGAAGCGAGCCCGTCGATGATTCCGAGCAGTTCGGCCATCTGCTCGAGCGAGTAGCCGAGGGGTTTCATGCGGCGAATCACGAGGAGCCGTTGCAGGTCGTCGTCGGTGTAGAGCCGGAACCCACCCTCGGTGCGGCCGGTGGGGTGCAGCAGTCCGACGTCGTCGTAGTGGCGGACAGTGCGAGTGGACAGGCCGGTTCGCTCGGCGAGTTCACCGATGTGCATCGTCGACGCGCTCACCGCTTCCGTCATTGCACGTCCTCTCCACGGCGCTGTTCCTGTTCAACCGATCGTATCGGTGGCCACGATCAGTTCTCCTGGCACCTGATCGCCCCAACCTTTCCGTTTCGGTAGGGTTCGCGTGTCTGAGTGAAAGTGAGCGTCCGATCAGGTCCTCCCCGAACACATCCGAAATCGATCTTCCGCTCGAGCCGGCGCCACCAGCAGACCTGGTAGCCACTCCGGCTGTGGGGATGGCGCGTCAGCGCCGTTTCCACTGGTTGCCGTGGGTTGCTGTGGTTGCCGCTGGCGGTGTGTTGTCGGTGATGAGCGCACCGGGTCAGACGGCGGGTTTGTCGGTGTTCACGGATCCGCTGATCCGTGAACTTGGGGTGTCCCGCACCAAGGTGTCCGGGAGTTACCTCGTCGGCACGCTAATCGGGGCGTGCGTTCTCCCGTTGACGGGTCGTGCGCTGGATCGTTGGGGCGTGCGGCGGATGACGATGCTTATCGGCGTCGCGTTCGCGGTGTTCCTCGTGGCGCTGAGCCTGATCAGTGAGGTCGTCGGGTTGACGGCCGGCTCCGTCGGTGTCCGCATGGCCGGGCAAGGTGCGTTGTCCCTGGCTGCGACGACCGTCGTTGCGCGGACGGTCAGGAATCGGCGAGGGCTCGCTTTAGGCATCGCGTCGGGGATCGGCTCCGGAGGGATTTCCCTCGTGCCAGTGTTCGTCGAGTCCCTCATCGCCACCTCGAACATCCACACCGCGTGGCGGGTGGAGGCGATTGCCGTCGCCGTGGTTGTGATTCCAGTCGCGTTCTTCCTCCCGCGCCATCAAGAGCCCGGCTCGCAGACAGCACAGAGCGGTGCCGATGTTGGGCAGCAGCTGTGGACGCTCCGCGAGGCGGCGTCGACGGGGATGTTCTGGGTGATCGCTGCCGGACTGGCAGCATCCGGGATGCTGAGCACCGCTCTGGCGTTCCATCAGGTCGCCGTCCTCGGAGAGCAGGGCCTGACCGCAACGGAGGCTGCTGCGAACTTCCTGCCGCAGACGGTCACCGGAATCGCTGCGACGCTCATCACCGGTGCGCTTTCGGACCGGATCGCACCGAAGTGCGGGGTGACCATCGCCATGGTCACCCTCACGGGCGCCCTCGTGCTGCTGCCGACGGTGCAGCCTGGGTGGACCGCGATCGTCTACGGGCTCGTCCTCGGCGCCGCGGGCGGCAGCCTCCGCGGTATCGAAGCCGCGGCGTACGTGCGGTACTACGGGACGGCGAACATCGGCGTGATCCGCGGCGTGGCGACCGGGGTGAACCTCGCATCGACCGCGTTCGGGCCACTACTGCTCGCCCTCGGCCACGACATCGCTGGCAACTACACCGCCCCCGTGCTGTGCTTCGCGGTCCTACCCGCGACGGTCGCCATGGTGTCGGTCTTCGCCCGACCACCGAAGCATCCCTCGCTCGTTCAGTAGCGCCACTGGTCCCCGTCGAATTCGGGGGGGCCAGTCAGTGTGCGCGGAGGCTGTCGAGAAATTCGTCGACCATTTCCAGCTGCTCATCCAGGCGCTCTCGCCGTGCTTCAGCATCGCGGATGAACACCGCAACCCGGGCCCGCACGGCAGTGACGTCCACGTCCGGACTCGCCTCATCGAGGACGCGAACCGCGTCGACGAGGATCGCGGCCTCGCTGAGGGAGAACCCCAATGGCTTCATTCGTCGCACCATCAGCAGCCGCTCGACGTCCTCCTCTGAGTAGAGCCGGAACCCGCCATCGGTGCGCCCGGACGGGTGCAGCACCTCTGCTGCGTCGTAGTCACGGATCGTCTTCACGGATAGCCCCGTCCGCTCCGCGACCTCACCGATCTGCATGAGGTACTCGCTCGTTCCGGCAGCTCCTTCGTTGCTCACTTGCGCACCAACCCTTCCGTGACGGTAGAGTCGAACCATACCAACTCTCCCGTGACGGAAGAGTCGGGTTTCTGGCTGGCCCCTGGTGTGGCCGGCGTGCGCGATGACGCGCCCTACGACATTCCCTCGCGGGCGCAGAGCGTCCGCACCCTCACCGAAGGAGAACCGTGACCACTGTCACGCCAGCACCGGCCCCGGTGCACACCAGCCCCACCGTCCTGTCCGCGTTGAAGAGCCCGCGGATCCTGACCCGTGAAGTCCTCGCCGGCCTCGTCGTCGCCTTGGCGCTCATCCCGGAAGCGATCTCGTTCTCCATCATCGCTGGCGTCGATCCTCGTGTCGGGTTGTTCTCAGCGTTCGTGATGGCCGTCGTCATCTCCATCGTCGGCGGCCGTGCCGCGATGATTTCCGGTGCGACCGGCGCCATCGCCCTTGTCGTCGCTCCGGTGATGAAGGAGCACGGCCTGGACTACCTGATCGCGACTGTCCTGCTCGGCGGCGTCTTCCAGCTCATCCTCGGCGGACTTGGTGCGGCGAAGCTGATGCGCTTTGTGCCGAGGTCGGTGATGGTCGGGTTCGTTAACGCGCTCGCGATCCTGATCTTCACCGCGCAGCTGCCGAACATCATCGGCGTCGACTGGCTCGTCTGGCCGATCACCATCGTCGGAATCGCGATCATCGTGCTTCTGCCCCGCCTGACGAAGGCGATCCCGGCGCCGCTCGTCGCGATCGTCGTCCTGACGCTTGTGACTGTGTTCGCGTCGATCGCCGTGCCGACCGTGGGCAACGAGGGCAAGCTGCCCGACAGCCTGCCGACCCTGTTCATCCCGAACGTGCCGCTGAACCTCGAGACGCTGACGATCATCGCGCCCTATGCCCTCGCGATGGCACTCGTCGGTCTTCTCGAGTCACTCATGACGGCCAAGCTCGTCGACGAGGTCACCGACACCAGCTCTCGGAAGACCCGGGAAGCGCTCGGTCAGGGCATCGCGAACATCTGCTCCGGCCTCCTCGGCGGGATGGGTGGCTGCGCGATGATCGGGCAGACGATGATCAACGTGAAGGCCTCCGGTGCCCGCACCCGCATCTCCACCTTCCTCGCCGGCGTGTTCCTGCTCGTCCTCGTCGTTGGGCTCGGCGACATCGTCGCCATCATCCCGATGGCGGCCCTGGTCGCGGTCATGGTGATGGTCTCCGTCGGCACCTTCGACTGGCACAGCATCAAGCCCTCCACTCTGAAGCGCATGCCTGTCGGGGAGACCATCGTCATGGTCCTCACCGTCGTGCTGACTGTCGCCACCGACAACCTCGCCGTCGGCGTGATCATCGGCGTCATCGCCGCGATGGTCGTCTTCGCCCGCCGCGTCTCCCACTTCACCTCCGTCACCCGCAGCATCGAGACCAGCGGAACCGGGGAGCAGCACGCGCTCTACACCGTCGAGGGCGAGCTGTTCTTCGCCTCCAGCAACGATCTGACCACCCAGTTCAATTACGTCGACGACCCTGAGCTCGTCGTCATCGACATGACCCGCTCCCACGTCTGGGACGCCTCCACCGTCGCCGCACTTGACGCCATCGAGACGAAGTACCAGGCACACGGCAAGCGGGTCGACATCCAGGGACTCAACGATGCCAGCCAGGCCTTCCACGGCCGCCTCGCCGGGAACCTCGGTGGCGGTCACTGACCTCCCAGTTCTCCGCCCGGCTCAGCGGATGCAACATGTGATTGGGCGGAGCAGCGGGCCGGCGTAGCCCCTTTCCGTCGGCCCCGGGCGGGTGCCGCTCAGTCGTCCTGACGGCACCCGCCACCCTCGATCGTGATCGGAGGAACATGACCGGCAAGCCGACCATCTACGACGTCGCCGCGGCAGCACATGTGTCCCATCAGACCGTGTCCCGCGTCCTCAACGGATCCGAACGGGTGCGCCCAACGACGCGGACCCAGGTCGCGGCCGCGATCCGCGCACTGCACTACCAACGAGACGACCACGTCGCTGCGCTTGGTCGACGTCGCCGCACAGCTTCGGACTGGATAGGTCCCAGAGCAGAGAGGGAGGCTCGCGAGTAGACACTTCACCGGATGCTTGCTCCGCAAGCTGTGTCAGAATCGTCCTGCGTTCATGGTGTGCGCAACCAACCGGCCCTCGGGTCGGTTTTTTTGTACCCAGAAGTCCCCGCCACGATCAACGCAGCAGGGATGCGCATTCAGAGCGGGTTCCGGCCGCATCCTCCTCACGGAGGCCCCAGTCCTCGGACGTGCACGGTGCACGACCCGAGAGCCAACCGGTCGGCTGACAGATCGAACGGTGGAGGTTCCATGCTCCAGCTGTCGATTGAGATCCCTGCCCCCGCCGCCTACGCGGTCGGCTTCGCCCTAGCGGTGCTTTTCATCGCGATCGCGATCCGCCACGTGTGGTCGATCCTGAACGACAAGGCGGCCCGCCGCGTCGCTCGGATGCAGCGGGCCAAGGCGCTTCGCAAGAAGTAGCCGGACTCAAAAAACGCAAGGAGAACGACGTATGACGCGCTCGCGAGAACTGGCATCGGCCCGCAGACTCGTTCGGAGTCACGAGGATGTGTGGTCGGAGGAGTGTCGCGACGGCGCCTGTGGCACGTCGGCGGTCGACGGATTCCTCGGCGGAAGCGACTGCGCGCGAGGGTCGACGTTGCGCTCGTTCGGCCGATGGACACGTGATCGTCATCCGCCTGTCACCCGCACGGCCCGACGGGTCACGTCGGCGCAGCACAATGGTCTAGACCGATCCGGCGTACGCTGTGCCACCGGGCGGGTCGAGACGCCGAACGACAGGACCCAGACGATGCCCCCGACCAGCACCGGAACCGCTTCCATCCTCGAGGGCAACAGCCTGAAGGCGGAGGATGTGGCGCTGCTCGACTCCCGTACCCGGACAATGGTGGAACACCGACGGGCGCGACTCGGTCCGGCGTACCGGCTCTTCTACCGGCGACCGGTCGAGCTCGTCCGCGGGGCGGGTGCCCGCGCTTGGGACGCCGACGGCAACGAGTACCTCGACCTGTACAACAACGTGCCGTCCGTCGGTCATGCGCACCCTGTGGTCGTCGACGCTGTCGAGCGGCAAATGCGGACGCTCAACACACACACCCGCTACCTGCACACGGGGGTCCTCGCCTACGCGGACGACCTGCTCTCGACGATGCCGGAGCCGCTCGATCAGGTGATGTTCGTCTGCACCGGATCCGAGGCGAACGACCTCGCGCTCCGCGTGGGGCGTGCCTACACGGGCGGGCGGGCGTGGATCGCGACGCGTGAGGCCTACCACGGCAACACCGCCCTGGTGTCGGCGCACTCGCCCGCCCTGTCCGCGGCTGAGGAGATGGACCCGGCACTCCGGATCGTGGAGCCGCCGGACACCTACCGGCACGGCTCGTCCGAGGCCGCGGGGGCGGCGTTCCTCTCGGGCGTCGCTGCAGCGATCGCGGAGGTCGAGGCATCGCGGGACGGGTTCGCCGGCCTGATCGTGGACTCATCGTTCTCCTCGGACGGGGTCTTCACCGGGGAGCCGGGGATGATCCGCGCTGCGGTCGACCTGGTACACCGACACGGCGGAGTGCTCGTGGCGGACGAGGTGCAGCCCGGGTTCGGGCGCACGGGTGAGGCCTTCTGGGGCTTCGCGCGCCACGGCCTCGTGCCGGACCTCGTGACGACCGGTAAGCCGATGGGCAACGGCTTCCCCGTAGCCGCGATGGCCGCGCGCTCCGAGGTGCTCGAGCCGTTCGCGTCGCAGCGACCGTACTTCAACACATTCGGCGGCAACCCCGTCGCGATCGCGGCCGCGCAGGCGGTCCTCGACGTCGTCCGCGACGAGGGGCTCCAGGAGCGCGCGCTGCACGTGGGCAGGGTGCTGCGTGACGGCCTCCGCGAACTCGCCGGTACCCACGCGGTCATCGGGGACGTCCGTGGTGCTGGGCAGTACACGGGCGTCGAGCTCGTCCTCCACGGCGATCCCGCGCAGCCAGCGTCGACGACCGCGCTCGACCTGCTCGAGGAACTGCGTGAGCGTCGGGTTCTGACGAGCGTCTGCGGTCCGACGAACAACGTGCTGAAGCTCCGGCCGCCGCTCGCGTTGAGGGAGACGGACGTCCCGCGGTTGCTCGACGCGCTCGACGGCGGACTCACCGCCCTGGGGGTCTGACGTGGCCGAGTCCGCGACCGCCGACGACCTGCTCGCCGCAGCGCGTCGCGCAGCCCCGGGCGGTGGCGGTCCGGCGCACCTCCGCATCGCCGACTGGCTCCGTGACCACGCGGGGGCCCACACCGCCCCGGGTGCCCGTCTGCCGTCGGAGCGGGCGCTCGCTGAGGCCTTCCGTGTCAGCCGGATGACGCTCCGTCACGCGCTCGACGCGCTCGAGCGCGACGGGCACCTGGTACGCCGGCCGGGGACGCGCGGCGGACTCGTGGTCGCACACCCGCGCGCCCGCGTCGACATCGCGGACCTGGTCGGGCTGACCCCGCAACTGCAGCGGACGGTCGACACCGTCGAGTCGCGTCTGGTCCTCGCGCGGACGATGGTGGCGCCGCCCAAGGTCGCCCGAGCCCTCGGCATCGCGGCAGCGGCGGGGGCCGAGCTCCTCGCCGGCGACGTGCACGCCGTCACCCGCGTGCGGATTGCCGACGAGGTACCCGTCGTCCTGGAGCGTTCGTTCTTCCCGGCCGCGCGGTTCCCGGATCTGCTGGACCACGACCTCGACGGCTCCCTCTACGAACTCCTGCGGACCCAGTACGGCGCCGCCCCGACGCGTGCCGACCAGGAACTCCTGCCCGTGGTGCTCGCGGACGAAGAAGCCGTGCTGCTCGACACGGAGCCCGGTGTCCCGGTGCTCGTCGTCAAGCGCACGGCCCTGTCCGGCGAGGTGCCGGTCGAGTACAGCCAGGACGTCTTCCTCCCGGAGCACCTGCGTCTGGCCGTGTCGGGCCGCATCACCAACGCCGCGCGCTGACCTCGCCACTGGTCTAGACCAAATTCACCTCGGCACCGCCCGGCGTTCACCTCCGCTCCACGCGATCGCATGAGGCTGTCGGTGTCCCCCCGGATCCCCACCGAAGGAAGTCATGTCCCTCTCAGTCAGTTCCTCCCGCCGCGGTTTCCGCCGGGCCCTCGCCGCGGGTGCGGCCCTCGCGACCACCGCCCTGCTCCTCACTGGGTGCGCGACGTCGAGCGACGCGTCCGCCTCCGAGAAGGTCGGATCGGACCTCGCCGAGATCACGAAGCTCGCGAAGCAGGAGGGGAAGCTGACCCTCCTCGCGTACCCGCGGACCTGGGCCAACTACGGCAAAACGATCGACGCCTTCGAGAAGGAGTACGGCATCGACGTCACCGTCAAGAGCCCGAACGCCTCGAGCGCCGAGGAGCTCACTTCGCTGAAGAACCTCAAGGGGCAGTCGAGCTCCGCGGACGTGTCCGACATCGGGTACTCGTTCACCGAGTCGGCCATCAAGCAGGGTCTGACCGAGCAGTACACGCCGAGCGTCGCGGACGAGGTCCCGTCGAACTTGAAGGACCCGGACCACAACTGGACCGGTGCGTACTACGGGGTGCTCAGCATCGGCGTCGACGCGAACAAGGTCGACGTCCCGAAGACGTTCGACGACCTGCTCGACCCGCAGTACAAGGGGAAGATCTTCATCGGTGACCCGCGCGAAGGCGCGTCGGCCCTTGCCACGGTGTCCGCGGCAGCGCTGGCGAACGACGGGAGCCTGACGGACGTCCAGCCCGGCATCGACTTCTTCGCGAAGCTCGCGAAGGGCGGCTACCTCGTCGACGCCTCCTCGAACGCGGCGGCGCTCGAGACCGGCCAGGCCGCAGTGACGTTCGACTGGAACTACAACTACTCCGGCGTGCAGTCCGAGATGGACGAGGCCGGCGTCGACCTTCGAACCACCGTGCCGTCCGACGGGGTCTTCGGCAACTACTATGCGCAGCCCATCACCGCGGACGCCCCGCACCCGAACGCCGCGCGCCTCTGGGTCGAGTGGCTGCTCGGTGGCGCCGGCGCGAACAACTACGCCGAGTCCGGCGCCGTCCCCGCCCGTTACGCCGCGATGGCCGAGGCCGGGACGCTCACGGACGCCGCGAAGGAGGGTCTGCCGGACGCCGACACCCTCGCCGAGATCGAGTTCCCGACCACGGAGAACGGCGACGCCGCGACCACCCTCGTCGTCGACCAGTGGGGCTCGAAGGTCGCCTCGAAGTGACCTCGCCCGTCACCCGCCAGGTCGCCGGTCCGCCACGTGCGGGCCGGCGGCCCCGGCCGTCCCTCGCAGGGCTCGGGGCCGTCCCCTTCCTCGCGTTCATGGCGGTGTTCCTCGTGATCCCGCTCCTCGTCAATGTCTGGACCGCCCTGCACGACGACGCCGGTGCGTGGTCGGTCGAGGCGTTCGCTCGCCTGGTCGGGCAGCAGTACCGGTCGGCGTTCCTCAACACCGCCGCGCTCTCCGCGACGACCGCCGTGCTCGGCGGACTGCTCGGCCTCGTCCTGGCCTGGGCGATCGCGACGTCGGCCAGGGTGCTGTGGCTCCGTGACCTGCTCCTGTCCTTCTCGGGCGTCGCATCGCAGTTCGCCGGGGTCCCGCTGGCCTTCGCCTTCGTCGCCGCGATCGGCGTCCAGGGCGTGGTCACCTCCCTCGTCCGCGACCTGACCGGTTGGGACCTGGCGAACTCGTTCTCCTTGTCGTCGTTCGGCGGGCTGACCGTCGTGTACCTGTATTTCCAGGCACCCCTGATGACGGTCCTGGTGCTCCCCGCCGTGGCGGGCATGCGCACCGAGTGGTCCGAATCGGCCACGAGTCTCGGCGCGAACCGCCTCCAGTACCTCCGTGACGTGGCGCTCCCGATCCTGGCTCCCGCGGTCGGCGGGGCGGCACTGCTCCTGTTCGCCAACTCCTTCAGTGCCTACGCGACCGCGTACGCCCTCGCCGGGGGCGGGGCGAACCTGGTCGCGATCCTCGTCGGCTTCTTCATCTCGGGGAACGTCCTCATCGACGAATCGTTCGCAGCGGCGCTCGCGACGGGCATGATCGTGGTCGTGGCGGTCGCGATGACCGTCCGCTGGGCGCTCAGCCGTCGCAGCTCGAGGTGGCTCAGATGAGCCGCTGGAGCGACGGCGTCCGCGCGGGCGTCCTCGTCGGCGCCGCGGTGCTCTTCGCCGTCCCGCTCGTCGCGAGCGCGGTGTTCGGGTTCTCGTCGGCGGGGGCCGTCACCGCGGAACCGCTCCTCGACGCCGTCGCGAGCCCGGAGTTCTGGCCCGACGCCCTGGCGAGCCTGCTGCTGGCGGTCCTGACGACCCTGGCGGTGCTCGTCCTGCTGGTCCCGACACTGTTCTGGCTGCACCTGCGCGCACCGCGCCTCCTGGGCCTGACCGAAGCGCTGTCGGTCCTGCCGCTGGTCGTCCCTGCCGTCGCCCTGGTGAACGGCGTGAACCTCGCCTTCCGGGCCACCGTGCCCGGGTTCCTCGTGAGCCTGTACAGTCTCGTCCCGTTCTACGTCGTCCTCGTCATGCCGCTCGTCTACCGAGCCCTCGACGGCGGATTCCGTGCCGTCGACCTGCCCACGCTCGTCAACGCGAGCACGAGCCTCGGCGCCGGGCCGTTCCGGACGTTCTTCGCCGTGGTGCTGCCGAACCTGCGGCAGGCGGTCGTGAACGCCGCACTGCTGACCACGGCGCTCGTCCTGGGGGAGTTCGCGTTGGCGACGCTCCTGTTGCACGACACCTACCCGGTGTTCCTCGCCCAGATCGGGCAGGACAGCCCGCGAGCGGCGGCGGCCCTCGCGGTCCTGACCCTGGTCGGCACCTGGGCGCTCCTCGCCGGCTTCACGCGGCTCGCCGGCCGTCGGCCCGGCGCCCACCACGACCGATCCGCCCCTGCCTTCCGGACCGCGACGACTCCCGCGCCGGTTCCCACCCCAGCCCTCGAGAGGACCACATCGTGACCGACCACTCCACATCCGTGCGGCTCGTCGGCGTCGAGAAGCGCTACGCCGGCCGTCGCGTCCTGGACGCGGTCGACCTCGACGTCAACGGCGGCGAACTCGTCGCCCTCCTCGGCCCGTCCGGTTGCGGGAAGACCACGGCGCTGCGGATCATCGCGGGCTTCGAACGACCGGACGGCGGCGCCGTCCGCATCGGCGACCTCGACGTGACGAACGTCCGAGCGAGCCGTCGCGGCGTCGGACTGGTGTTCCAGGCGTACTCGCTGTTCCCCCACATGACCGCGTCCGAGAACGTCGCGTACGGCCTCGGGCTGCGCGGCACCGGACGCCGTGGGCGCGCAGCACGTGCTGCCGAGCTCCTGGGCATGGTCGGACTCGAGGAACACGGCGAGAAGTACCCGCACCAACTCTCCGGTGGGCAGCAGCAGCGCGTGGCACTGGTCCGTGCCCTCGCCATCGAGCCGCGTGTCCTCCTGCTCGACGAGCCGCTCTCCGCGCTCGACGCGCAGGTCCGCCAACGGCTCCGCGAGGAGATCCGGCGCATCCAGCGCGACAGCGGCACGACGACGGTCATCGTCACGCACGACCAGGAGGAAGCACTCACCATGGCGGACCGGGTGGCGGTCATGCGGGACGGTCGCATCGACCAGATCGGCACACCGGACGAGGTCTACGGCAACCCCGCGACGCCCTTCGTGTCGTCGTTCGTCGGCGTCGTGAACCGGGTGCCCGCGGTGATGCGCGATGACTGGACGGTCTCCGCGTTCGGTCGTGACGTCCTCGTCACCAACGGTTCGGACCACCTCCCCGGCAGCTTCGTCACGGCGCTGGTGCGTCCCGAGGCGATCCACCTGGAGCGGGGCGGAGGCGACGCCGAGGTCATCGGCTCGACGCTCCGCGGCGCGATGTCGAGCGTCGCACTCCGGATGCCCGGCTCCACGGATCTGGTCCGCGTCGATCTGCCGTCCGCCGAGGCCCGGCGGTTCACCCTCGGCGAGCGGGTCACGGTGACCTGCACCGCGCGGAGCGTGGTCGTCGACGATGCGGACCGACGTACGCCGGGGCCGACCGGAGCAGCCGCGTGACGCGCCGGAAGCTCCTCCTCGTCGGCATCGACGGCCTCCGCGTCGACGACGCCCTGACGGACGGAGCCGCACCCGCACTCGCGTCGATCGTGCGCGACGGCGGGATCCTCCCCATGACGATGGAGGTCCCGACGATCTCCGGTCCGGGGTGGAGCTCAATCCTCACCGGTGCCACTCACGCGCAGCACGGCGTGTTCGACAACTCCTTCTCCGGCAACACGCTGCACCGCTCCGCGGACTTCCTCAGCCGCATCGGCCGCGACCTGGACCGCGGCACCTTTGCGGCCTCCGGTTGGCCGCCCCTCGTCGACCCGGCGGGTCCCGGACCGGTCATCGCGACACGGTCGGACGACCAGCGGGCCGGTCGGCACCGGATCGTCGTGCGCGACGGCGAGACGTACGGGTACCGGTACGCGGACGGCGACATCACCGCGTTCGCCCTTCTCGCGCTCCGCGAGGCCGGTCCCGACGCGTCGTTCGTCTACCTCGGTGAGACGGACGAGGCGGCGCACCTGTACGGCGGCACCTCGAGCGAGTACGCGGCAGCCACCCAGCGCGTCGACCAGCACCTGGCACGACTCGCGTCGGCGGTGACCCGGCGGTCCGTCGACCATGACGAGGAGTGGGTCGTCGCGGTGACCACCGACCACGGTCACGTCGACGAGGGCGGCCACGGATGGGACGCTCCCGTGCTCACGCGGTCGTTCCTCGCCACGGTCGTCCTCCGCGACGGCGTGGCGGGGCCACTGCCGGAAGCGCCGGAGGCGCTCCGCCCGGAGACGGTCGCGGACCTCCTGGTCGACGTCGTCCTCACACCGGGCACGACGTCCTGACCGTCGTCCGCACCGGACGGGAGGGGCGGCGCCGGTCGGCACCGCCCCTCCCGTCCGACGGTCCTGGGTCTCACCCACCGTCGTCGACGCCGTGATCGTCGTGCTGCTGCTCACCGCGCTCCGAGCAGGCATCGGTCATCGAGACGCCGGTGCTGGTGCAGCCTGAGACCCCGGAGGTCGAGGACTACGCTCCGTGTTTATGGGACGCGGAGAACGAACGACCCGGCAGTTTCTTCGGATTCAAGCGGCGGTCGGGACGGTCCTCTGCCCGCTCGTCGCCGTCACCCTCGTCGTCATCGGAGTCGTGCGAGCAGCAAGTGACGCTCCGCAGGGAGGATCAGGGCTTGGCTTTCTGGTCCTTCTCGTGTTCGTGCTCTTCGGAGGAACGTTCATTTGCTGGCATCGTTTCCGTGTCCTCAGCCGCTCGGATGTACCGCTGACAGAACGGACTGATGCATCGTCCCAGTAGCGGATCCTTGGGTTCAGCCGGTCGTTGCAACACCACCGTGATTCGGAGTGCTGCAGATGGGATCCAGGCTGGAACACCGCGCTCGAGAGGCGCGGTTCTGGGAGCTATTGAGACAGGGCCTCGGACGAACGGCGGCCTGTGATGCTGTCGGCGTGGACCGACGTCAGGGATACCGATGGGTCAAAGCAGCCAGCGGACGCAACCCGTTCGCCCACAAGCCCCGCTCGGACCGGTATCTGAGCCAGGAGGAGCGGCTGCAGATCGCGGACCTGCGTCTCAGCGGTGCTGGTGTGCGTGCGATCGCGAAAGCCCTCGGCCGGGCACCGTCGACGATCAGTCGTGAGCTGACAAGGAACGCCGCGGCTGGCGGCAGCTACCGGCCGTACTCCGCGGAGAAGCAATGCCGGGCGCGAGCGCGGCGCCCGAAACCGCGGAAGCTGGACCGGGTCGAGCTTGCCCTGCAGGTTGAGCTGCGGTTGGTGCGGAACTGGTCCCCGGAGCAGATCCGTGATGACCTGACACGGTCCTTCCCGAACCGGCCGGAGATGCACGTGTCGCACGAGACGATCTACCAGTCCCTGTTCGTCCAGGGCCGCGGCCACCTGCGCGCTGACCTGCACAAACACCTCCGCACCGGACGCGCGATCCGCCGACACCGGGGTGAGCCTCGGCGGGCGTCGTGGTCGAAGATCCGGGACATGGTCCTAATCAGTGAACGCCCCGCCGAGGCCGACGATCGGGCCGTGCCCGCCACTGGGAAGGGGACCTGATCGTCGGGACCAACGCTAGGAGCGCGATCGGCACCCTCGTCGAACGCACGACCAGGTACGTGATGCTGCTGCACCTGCCGAACGGGCACAGCGCCGACGCCGTCCGCGACGCGATGATCCCCACCATCCAGACCCTGCCCGTGCATCTGCGTCGGTCGTTGACGTGGGATCAGGGCACGGAGCTTGCCCGGCACAAAGACATCACCCTCGCCACGGATCTTGCGATCTACTTCTGCGACCCGCACAAGCCCTGGCAGCGCGGCTCGAACGAGAACACCAACGGCCTGCTCCGGCAGTACTTCCCGAAGTCCACCGACCTCACCATCCACACCCCGGAACGGCTCCTCGAAGTCGCTGCCGAACTGAACGGACGCCCCCGCAAAACCCTTGGCTATCGCACCCCAGCAGAAGCCTTCGAACAGCTACTCTCGGACCCGAAACAACCACCCGTTGCAACGACCCGTTGAAACCGCCGATCTTCTACCGGACGCTCGACGAACCTGCGCCCCGGAGGCGCTGGCTTCTCGGCTGTGTGAGCAGCACTGCTCGTCGTTTTCGCGGCACTCAGGCGTCACGGTTCGAAGTCGAAGTCGAAGTCCCAGTCGAGGTCGGGGATGTCGGTCATTTCCTCGGGCCAGGCGGGTCTGCTGGGGTGGAGTTTGTAGGTGGCGCGTTCGAGGCGTTCGATGACGGCGACGTCGAGGGGCTCGTCGGGGCTGTCCGGGACGGGGGTGGAGAAGATCTGGCTGGCGGGTCCGATCAGCAGGTGCGCGTAGGCGCGGCTGCCGGCGTCGGTGACGACGGGGATCTCGACGACGTCAGCGATGTGTGCTTCGCCGAGCGCGCGGGCATACCGGAGCAGTGCTTTGCAGGTTCGGTCCCCGGTGAGGACGCTGCCGGAGGCGTAGTGGATTCGTCGCATGGGGGTGCCTTCGCGTCGGTCGGGTTCAGTCGCTGATGTCGTCCGTGGACGAGGCGGCAGTTTCGAACCTGGTGGAGTGTTCGATGTTGTAGTCGTCGACGATCGCGATCTCGGTGGTGGCGGTGATGAGCAGCTGCGCGCGGGTGAAGCGTCCCTCTGTGGCGTTCACGGTCAACCAGAACGCCGGTTCGGCGGCGAGGCTTGTCATGATGTGGTCCCGCAAGGTGTCGGGATCCTGGTCGGCGACGGTGTAGGCGTTGCCGCCGTAGATCAAGACGGCTCGGCGGCTCATACGGGCTCCTCCGGTGGTGCTGGTTCCGGCACGATGCGCAGGCCCGCGGTGGCGATGGATGCTTGGTGCAACGCTTCCACCCAGTTGCGGTTGATGGATGGGTGGCGGCCACCGTTGTACTTGAACGCCAACGGGATCCCGGGGGCCAACCACAGCGCGGTGCGGCCATCTCCAGTGTCTTGGTTGTCACGCCAGGAGAAGATGAATCCTTCTCCGCGGCGAAGCTTGGATGCGATGACGATCTGGAGGTGAGCGAGGACTCGGTCGTCGAAGTCCGCGACCAACGTCGAGTCGTACGTAAGTTTTCCCATGACGCTTCCTGACCCGGTGATTGGGTAGCGTGCGCCCGGCTGATCACCAGTATGGCGGAGTCCCCTGATCGGGCTCCCAGGCCCGCTAATACTGCAGGTTCAACTTCTTTGTCAATCCCCTTCATCGTGGGGTGAGGGCGTCTTTACCGTTGGTGCACGTTCCGCAGACGCCTGGCTCCGCCGGGTTCAGGGAAGACCTGCTCCAGGCGTGCCGAACGTTCGAGGACAGCCATGAAGATCGTGCGCAACGTTCGGAGCAGGGCGTCTGTTCGCGACTCCAGATGGCGTGCGCAGCCCTCCGCCGCACGCTGTGAGGGTCGCACCGTCCCCTCCGTGGAGGATGTGCGGCTGGAGCTGGTCGGTGACGACCAGTGGCGGGTCATGAACGTGGCGCTCGAGCCCACCGACGTGACCGCGCTCCTCGGATTCGTCGAACGTATCGCAGGGGTTTTCGAGGCGACGTTCTTCAGCGACCCGACGACGATCCGCCGGTTCGCGACCGGCGAGGATGCGCGGCGAGCGTTCGTCCCGTCCGGCCCAACAGCAGACGTTTCGGTGGTCGTGGAGGCCGGAACATCTGGGCCGGGAGCCATCCCGATGTGGTTGCAGCGCCCCGGGCCGGAGCGTCACGCGGTCGCGGCTACTGATTTCTGATCAACCGGCCCCAGGACAGGGATCGGAACGGGGGATGTTCCTTCCCCGCCGAGCGGGAGAGCACACCCGGCCGAGATCGCATCCCGCCGCGAACGGCGCCGACAGGACAACCGGACCGCTGCCAGCGGGCAGCCCGACGAGAAAGCAGGACGACCCTTGGGGCAGTACATCTCCAACCCTGACACCGTTCCAGCTCAGCTGGTGACGCACACGCGCATCGGGCGGTTGCGCGCGCACGCGTCGCTCGAGAGCCTCCCCAACCACGACCCAACCCTCTACGAAGACTTGTTCCGTGACGAGGCGTCGGTGCGCTGGGGGTGGCAGCGATGAGCATCGCACCCGTCGCCACTCCAACCGTATCGGCATCACACGACGTGTCAGCGGTCCGGGTGGAAGCCGCCGGTACCAGCCCGGACCGAGCGATGGCGGACCTGCCTGGCCTCTACGCCGGTCAGCACTGGGCGACAAGAACAACGACGGCGGCCTACGCCTACCGGTACCTCGCCGTCGGGGACAGCCGCCTCACTCTCCGCCGTTCCCGCATGCGCGGTCACCTGCGCGGCGATGTGCCGCCCGGCGAGGATTACATCGTGGTGATGCTCCATGCCGGTACCACCAGCCTCGACGCCGCTGGCCTGCAGACTGCAGTAGAACCGGGCATGCCGACGCTCATTCTCCCGACGCAGTCGACCGAGTTTGAGGCAGAAGACTACGACCAGCGCCTGGTGCACCTTGACCGTGCCTTCGTGCACGCCGTCGCGGCGGAACGCTACGACACGAGCCGGGACCTCGACACCATCGGCCAGCATGCTGCTGTCACACCGGAAGCGCTGCACCAGTGGAGGTGCACCCTCGAAACCGTTTCCGCTGTCCTCGGTGACGGTGGTGTGACCTCGCTGCTGTGGCACCACGCTGCCCGCGCCGCCGCCACCGCGCTCCTCGACCTGTTCCCGCCGGAAGCCGATCCTCTTCCCGAGGCGCTGCGCTACCCGCGGAACGCGCGGATCCGGCAGGCGGTGGAGTACCTCCACGAGCACGCCGCGGAACCGGTGATGATCGGTGATGTCGCCCAGGCGACGGGGCTCAGCGTGCGCAGCATCCAAGAGGCCTTTCAACGGCATCTCGCGGCAACCCCGATGGCCTACCTGCGTGACCTTCGACTCGACCACGTCCGCGAGGAACTGCTCCAACAAACCCCGGAGACGACTGCCGTCAGCACGATCGCCCGCCGCTGGGGTTTCGCCCACCTCGGCCGGTTCGCCGGCGAGTACGTCCGGAAGTTCGGCGAATACCCCAAAGACACCCTCCGCAGGTGAACACGTCACCAGCACGCGAGCTCGACGAGGTTCCGAGCGGAGGTTTTTCCACGGTCATGCTGCAGGGCGCATCAACGACTGGCGGCCGCGCGCGCGTTGCACGGAAAACTGGCCCGGTCGACCCCTACCCGGGGGGTGTGGGTGGGCGTAGCTTCAGGGCATCGCTTGCACCGCTCGGGGTGAAGCTGAGCAGGCGCCCGGCTCCCGGGCCGGTTGGCGCCAGAGGCGTACTGATGAACACTCACCGAGCCCAGGCTCAAGTTGTCCCGGAACGCACCGTCGCGGACCGGTTCCGCTCATGACAAGCAACTACGAACTCCGCTCCGGATCCCCGCCGGACTCCGGCCTGAGCCTGCCCTTCCTCACCCTCGTTCCGGGCGACGGGGCGTCGGTTGCGACGTTCGGAACGTTCGCCGGCAACGAGACGATCTCGAGCACCGACAGTCGCGCTGGCCGAATCGACCAGCTCCAGTTCGACCTCAACGAAGGACCCTGCTGGGACGCACTCCAGCAGAACCAACCCGTCGTAGAACCCGACGTGCGAAACCACCCCACGAACCGGTGGCCCGCATTCCTCCCGGCTGCCGCCGACGACGGGGTAGGAGCGCTGTTCGCGATACCGCTCCGGTTCGGCCCCTTCCTCCTGGGCGCCGTTGACGTCTACGCACGGGGCCCGCTGCACGTGTCAGCAGATGCGGCGACAGCTGCGGTGGCCCTCGCCGACGCTGTCAGCCGACGAATCCTGCACCGACTCATCGTCCACCGCGACCACTCCGCCCCGATCCGACAGTTGCAGCGGCGCAGCGTGCATCAGGCGGCCGGCATCGTTCTCGCCCACCTCGGCCTTACCCCCACCGACGCGTACCTCCTCATCCAAGGACACGCAGCCGCCCGCGATGAAACCACCGCGGACACCGCCAACCAGATCCTCACCGGCGAACTCCGCATCACGCCCACCGGCGACCTCACCACCGAACCGCACGCACTCCCGCCAAGTTCTCACGTGTGAGCAGCACTGCACGGTGGACACCGTCGTCCCGTATGACGATCCCTGACTGGGACAGCGCCAGCATCGGGCTGCGTTGGGCAGTCACCCTCGTCCCAGCGGGATACCGGTTGCACGTTCACGAGGCTACTGAGAGTCCTAAATCTCGCTGGGGGATGATGCCTTCCTCCCCGGTGCCGGTGTTCGTGGCTCCTCACCTCTCGGTCAGGCGCAGCGCCAACCTGTGGCGGCCAACTTCGGGCAGGCCTCCACTTGGCGAACCTCTCCACTTTCCCACCCACCTGTGGTTGCGTGCAGGTATGGCGTGCAGTGGGACGCCGTGGGAGGGACGCAAGACCATGGCAGAGACGGCGCCGATCGGGTTCACGCGCACCCGGCCAGCCCCGGCCGGATCGCACAGCGGCACCTCGAGGTACTCGGGCCTGCTGAAGCAGGTCAAGTCGCGTGGCCTGCTGGAGCGCCGCACCGGCTACTACTGGATGGTGTTCGCCGTGCTGATCGTGACCCTCGGGCTTGCGTGGACGGCGTTCGTGTTCCTCGGCGCGTCGTGGTGGCAGCTCATCGTCGCTGGCGTGCTGGGCGTGCTGTTCACCCAGTTCGCGTTCCTGTCCCATGAGGCAGCTCACCGTCAGGTGTTCGCATCGAACCGGTGGAATGACCGCACCGCCCAGTACGCCGGGACGTTTCTGGCGGGGGTGAGCTACTCGTGGTGGATGAACAAGCACACCCGGCACCATGGCAACCCGAACACGGTTGGGAAGGACCCGGACGTGTCCTTCGACGCTCTCTCGTTCCGGGAGGAGGACGCAGCGAAGCGGCGCGGTTTCCTTCGCGTGCTGGTCCGGGTGCAGGGGTATGCGTTCTTCCCGCTGCTGCTGCTTGAAGGTGCGAACCTGCACTGGCAGTCCGCGAGGGTCCTCGGCAATGTGAAGGAGATCCGGGGACGCCGTATCGAGGCGACGCTGTTCCTGCTCCGTTTCGTCGTCTACCTCGGCGTGGTGTTCTGGTTCCTGCCCGTGGGGATGGCGTTCGCGTTCCTCGGCGTGCAGCTGGCGGTGTTCGGCCTGTACATGGGTGCGTCATTCGCGCCGAACCACAAGGGCATGCCGATGATCCCCCACGACCAGAAGGTCGACTTCTTCAGCCGGCAAGTGCTGACCTCCCGCAACATCCGCGGCGGCTGGTTCATGGCCCACTTCATGGGCGGACTGAACTACCAAATCGAGCACCACCTGTTCCCGAACATGCCCCGGCCACACCTCGCTGCCGCCCGCCGGATCGTGCGGGACTACTGCGCCGAACACGACGTCCCGTACACGGAGACCACGCTGATCGACTCGTACCGGATCGTCGTGGGCTACCTCAACCGCGTCGGGCTCGCCGCTCGGAACCCGTTCGAGTGCCCCCTCGTCGCAGAACGACGCGTCCGATAGCGTTGCGTTGCGCGCCACCGTCGGGGCCCCCTCAGGGATCCTCGTCCAGCCAGTTTGAACGCGTAGCCGCGCTGGGGGACGGCTCCGTCGGCCTCATGCGTATGTATGGTTCACCGCGTAAAATGTCCCAGCCGCGAACGTTCACTTGCGTGAATTGTTCACGTTGTGAAACAGTCTTGGCACTCCCTCGGATGGGGGTGGCCCTAATTGGGTCGATCGCTGAACGACGAAAGGGACTTCTCGTGCGTAGCACCTATCAGAGCTTCCCCCAGAGCGGACGCATCACCGGTACTCACCAGCGGTTCGGTCTCACCGACCCCGCTATTGTCGACGCGTACGTGAACCACCGCGTCAACGACCCCTCGCTGCTCTCCAGCTCGACCGGGCCGTCCTACGCGGACTTCTTCGCCGCACCGGCTCAGTAACGCTCGGTTCACCCCACCCGAAGGGATCACTCGCCTGTGCCATTGACCGTTGTCCGCCGCGAACACATGCACCTGTACGCGCGAGAGCCGCGTTCGCGGTCGGCGAAGAATGCCACTGATGCGATCCTTCGACTGCAGCACGCGGAGGAGCAGCGCCTCGAGCAGGCGCGGATCGGCAGTGGGCTGTCGAAGAACGAGTTCCAGGCCGTCCGGTACATGCTGCAAGCGCACCGCGATGGTCGGGCGATGGGGCCGAAGGACCTCGCGGTGATGTTGAACGTGTCGAACGCGTCGGTGACGAAGATCGTCGACGGGCTCGTCACCAAGGGTGACTTCACCCGTGCTCCGCACCCGACCGATCGTCGCGCGCAGGTGCTGGAGCCGACGGTGCAGGCGGCGAAGAAGATCGATGACGCGTACACGAGCTATCACCAGGTGGTCGTCGAGGTGATCGATCATCTATCGCGTGAGGACAACGATGTGCTCACGCGGTGCCTGGGGCAGATCACCGACGCGCTCATCGCTGCTGGCACGCCGGAGCCGGCGGATGAATACACGGTCATCGACGAGTCCGACGATCACGCCCCCGATTCGGCCAAGTAGCGGGCTCCGCGCGCGTCGCTGCCGTTTGACAGGTGCGGGTGTGCTCGTGCTTCGCGTCCTATCCCGCCGCGAGGTGAGCGGCTGGGTTAGTCCGCGTCGGTGAGGTCTGGCCGGGTGTCGGCATGAATCGGTTCGTTGTGGCCAAAGGTTTTGGCGGCAGCACGTAGCCGTGCGACGAACTCTCGGTCTTCGACTTCGAGTTCGTCCTCGTCGGCGTCCTCGATGACGATCTCGCTGGACGGGCCGATCAGGATCTTCGTGGTCGTCATCGTTCCGTCTTCTGCGACCGCGGGCACGTCGACGGTGTCGGCACGGTCACCGCCGGCGAGGGCTGCGGCGTACTCGATGACAGCATCGGCGACGTCGTCGCTGGTGAGGATCGTGGTGCTGTCGTAGTGGATGTGCTTCATCAGATGCTCCTTCCACTGACATGAAACCGATCCCAGCTGTATGCGGGTGCAGTGCTCCGCTCCGCTCCGCGCAACCAGCCTGGGGCCGGGCTGCTAAGCGGGGTGGGTGCGGGAGTGCAGCCAGCGGGCGTGGGCTTCGATCTGGCTCCGCGCGGATTCCAAGGAGCTGTGCGTTCCCGTGACCGCGTTGTCAGCACTGTGGGCGGCGTACTGGTCCGATCGCGTGACGTCGCCGAGGAGGGTGCCATCCGAGCGGGACGCCGACCAGAAGTCAGCCGTCACTGCGGTCCAGACAAGATCACTCGGCGTGGAAAGTGGCGGCAGCATGCAGGGCTCCCTGTCGGGGCGAGAACGGTGACCCCGAGATCAGGCATCGTCGTGATGCTACGCCCGACGTCTTGGCGCTCCACAGTCCGGCCGCGACCAGCCTTGCCAGTGCTGCACGCCGGACGAATCCGGGTCACCAGCCTCGGGCGACCTGTTTGGTGCGGCGGGGGAGCTCGCCGAACTCGTCCCGGTACGAACCCGCGAACCGTCCGAGGTGCGCGAACCCCGCTCCACGCGCAATCTCCGCGATGGGCAGGTCGGATTCGGATTGCAGCTGCTCCCGCGCCAGGAGGAGTCGAATGCGTCGAAGGTAGGCCAACGGTGTGATGCCGTGATGCCGGCTGAAGGCAGCTTGGAGGCCACGGACGCTCAAGCCGGCAGCATCGGCGATGTCGGCGACGGTGATCTGCTCCGTCGCGTGCTCGAGCAGGAACGTCTCGGCGCGTGCGAACCGGGCACTCGCAGCGGTCTGTGGGCTGGATCGTCCGACGGGCCAGTGCGGAATCGCCGTCAGCAGGCCGCCAGCAGCGAACCGGGTCAGCTCACGTTCCCGCTCCTCTGACACCTCCTCCGGTCCGGCGAGCACTTCCGCGGCGACCGCGCGGACCATCAACCAAAAGGCTGCCAGTGTCGGCCCCTCGGGAACGTGCCGGGGCTGGAACTCCAACGGTCCTGGCGCCCAAGCCCCACGCTCCGCAGCGACCTGCTCGACGGTCGCCCGGTCGATGCGGATGACATCTTTCTGGAACGACTCGAACCGGACCGGTTGCGGCGCGTTCCGGAACAGCACCGGCCGGCCGATCGGGACGCGGTGCCCGTCAACGGTGCCCCGTCCGGACTTCAACCAGACCAGCACTATCGCACTGTCCGGCTCGATCGTGCCCCTGACCACGCCACTGCAGGCCGTCGACTCCAGCGACAACAACCGCGTTCCACGAACCCGCTCCTCGAACGCGAACGTCGCACCACCCGCGTCCACGTCAACGCCGTGCGTCACATGCGTGCGCGCGATCGCATCCGCAGCGACAGCAGGGTCAGCGGTCTGGGCCACGCGTTGGGTGCGACGCATCGGTTCGGTCATCCTCTGATGATGCGGCCAACTCGGCTTATCCACAATACGTAGGGCTAACTTCCGAAAACGGATATTAACCTGGGTGGCGCACAGTGGGCAGCCCTTAGTGGTTCGGGGGATCGATAACCGCGTTCCTGCCGTGCCGCTACCCTCAAACAGGGGGCACGGGAACCACGGGCAGTCATAGGGAGATCGGCCATGAGCACCTACACCAGCGACGACAACGTCGAAGCGGCACGCATCACCACCTTCAAGCGCGCGCGGAAGCAGTGGCGCCGCGAGGGCGTGGTCAATCTCTCCGGCAATGGCAGTGACTTCTTCCGCGATGATGCTCCCGAGCGCGTAAGCCGCTAGAAGAGCGAACGCTTCGACAGGTCCGCCGAAGCGGTCCGCGATACCGGGCCGCCCGGGGCATCAGATGAAGTGCTGATGTCGGTGCTCCGCGCCGGAGGGAGTGGTGACGGCGTAGTGCACCGTCAGGGGCTGCTGCCAGTCCCCGTAGTAGTCGCCCCACTCGTACAGGACGCTGTCTGGGATCACATCGGGTTCGGCGGCGAGTGCTCGTTCCGCGAGGGCGATGAGACGCTGCCGGTCGGTGTCCATGTTGTTCCCTCGTTCGCGATGCCTTGAGCGGAAGCGTGAGCAGCTGCCCCTGAGTCCCACTGGTAGCAAGCGTTTCAGCACGGGACCCTCAGCCGCCTACTCAAGCGCCACGACTTCGATCATCGGCGGCCTGAGCGCTCGGTGGGTGCCGCGCGCCCTACGGCGGCCCTAGCTTGACTTGGATCACTGTGCTCCCGGTGGCCCTTCGTAGCGACGCTTCATCTCGTGCTGCGGGCAGCTGGAACTCGAGCTAATGGATCCATGGCATCGGTATAGCCTGAACCGACTGTCCTGCCAGCGCGCCTGACGGTTCGATAACCGCGAGAGCGTCCGCGTCGATGAGGCCGGTGATCATCGCGGCTCCCTGCCGTTCCACGGCGAACAGCTCTCCTGCAACCTCTCGCACCGCGACGAGCCTCGTGCCTCGCGTCACCCCGCTGAAGTCTTGGCCGCTCACGCGCCGTTGAAGCGACGGGGACGGCTGCCCGATCAGCCCGGCGATGAGGGGCGATCCGATTGTGAGCAGCGCCGCGACGGCGGCGAAGGGGTTCCCGGGTAGCCCGATCACTGGGACGTGACCCAACTGAGCCAGGACGGTGGGGTGTCCCGGCCGGATGTCGACGCCGCGCACGCGGATCACTCCGCCGGTCTCACCGACCGCGGGAACGAGGTGATCGCATCGCCCGTGGCCGGTCCCTCCGGTCGTGATTATGACGTCGACATCGTTTCGTGTTAGTGCTGCGCGGACGGCGTCGCGGTCGTCCTGGACCCTCGTGATGTCCGTGATGGAGACGCCCTGGGTCGCAAGGATTGCGGGTAGGGCGATGGCGAATGCGTCCCGGACCTGACCGGGGGCGGGGACGCCGCTGTCGATGACCTCGTCGCCGAGGAGGACGAGCGCGGCACGAGGTGCCGGGTACACGGTGAGTTCGTCGAGTCCGGCGACGGCCGCTGCCGCTGCGACGGGTGGTGTCACCGGTGTCCCGGCGGGTGCGAGGAGATCGCCGACACGGATTTCCTCTCCGGCTCGGCGAATGTCTGACCCCGGCGACGCAGGCCGGCCAGCGAGACCGAGGAGGCGGTCGCCGTGGAGGTCGCCGTGCTCGGCTCGGAGAACGGCCGCGGCACCGGGAGGGACGGCGCCGCCGGTCGTTACGGTGCGGGCGCGGCCGGGGGCGAGCGGCGGCCCGGGTAGGGCTCCCATGGTCACCGTCCCGTCGAGGCGCCACGGTCCGGGGCCGGACACCACCCACCCGTCCATAGCGGACGTGTCGGTCGTGGGGACGGTCGCCTGCGCGGTCGCGGCGGCGGCGAGGGTGTACCCGAGTGCTCCGCTGAGTGGCACGGTCTGCGGAGCCCCGATGCGTCGACAGCCGATCTCGTAGGCGACAGCCCGTGCTTGCTGGAGTGAGGTCATACCGCTGGCAGGGTTCGCCGGACGATCGCGGTTGCCTCGGCCTGCGAAGCACCTCGGCCGACGGCGATGCCCACGAGGTAGGCCGTGAGCGGCGCTGCGGGTCGGGCGACGCCATGTGCGGCGTCTCGTGCGAGGTCGAGGACGGCGGCGATGTCGACTCCCGTATTGGTGAGGCCGAGTACCTCGCAGACCGTGTTGGTCCAGTCATCGAGTTCAGCTGGGTCGGTCATCGGGTCCTCGCTCGGGGGCGGCAGCGGCGGCTGCGAACTGAATGGGGGTGTCGATGTCCGCTGTGAGGGCGGCCTCGAGTAGGACGTCGCGGAGCCGGAGCGGCGCGAGCAGGTCGCGCATCGAGGCGCCGTCGAGGCCCCCGCGTGTGGTCGTGAGTCTCGCGCAGGCACCGCGGAGCGCGTCGCTCCGGTAGATGCCGAGGAGCGGTTGGCGATGTCCATCGGGGTCCTTGGCCACCCAGCCGTCGTCGGCGGGAGCCTCCGCTCCGACCGCTCCTTGGAGTGCGTCCACCGCGTCACGGGCGACCGCGACGTCGACGGCGAGGAGAACTACATGCTGAGCCGGTGCCCCGCTCTCGCAGAGCTTTTCCAGGCCGGCCGCGACGGCCGCAGCAGGGCCGCCGAACGGCGGGTCCTCCCGAGTCCAGAGGACCGGGCGTGCCGTCGGCGGTTGGCGCGGGCCGACCACCACCGTTCGTGCCGGAGCGACCGCCAGAACGGCCCGATCGAGGAGAGATGTTCCCCCGAGTATCAGCGCACCTTTGTCGGCGCCCTGGAGGCGGCGGGCACGTCCACCGGCGAGGATGATCGCGTCCTGCTTCACGATTGTCCATTGCTTGTGACACGGTTCAATGCCCAGCCAGCGACGGTGACCAAGAGCACGGCCCCGGCCATGTCGAGCAACTGCAGTGGCTCGCTGAGGATCCCGAGGCTCACGATCAACGTCGTCGCTCCGGCTGGGGGGTGTGGTAGTCGGATGAGCTGCAGGACGAGCGTGGTCAGGGCGACGGAGACTGCCCCGGCGGCGACGTAGCCGAGTGTGAGTCCGCCGGTCGGTGCTGCTGTCGACCCGGCGAGCCCGAAAGCCAGGAAGCAGCCGTAGCCGACGATGATCGCCACGAGGTGCCCGACGAGCGCGTTCATCGGTCGCGACGCGTGCTGCTTCGGCGCCGTGAAGAACAACATGACCGTCGGGCCGAGGCTTGGGAACAACCACGGTTGTGCCGTCGCGAGCCCGACGGCGCCGCTGATTGTGAGAACCACCAGGCAGAGCAGTGCCGCGACGAGGGCGCGCGGCCGGTCCGTGTCGTCCTGGCCGGACGACGATTGGTCCGCTGGTGTGCTCACGAGGCCACGACGAGTGCTTGGGGTGCCGCCTGCTTCATCCGCGTGCGGAGCCAGGACAGCTGTAGCTCCGTCTGCGCGCTGCACTGGCGGACGACGACCAGCAGTTCCTCGTCACGCAAGCCCCGTCCGGCCTGCTGCACCATCGTCCAGGTGATGTCGACGAGCGAGGCGAGGACATACACGTCCTGCAGGTCGCGGAGGAGCCCGACCGGCCCGGACCGCGTCGACGACAGAGCGTCCGCGTGGAGCCGCTCGGGTTCGTCCTCCGAATCCGCCTCGCCGTACCGCTCAATCACGGGACCGAGCGCATCGGCGTGGTCGTCGCACTGCTTCGCCAGGGTGTGGCACAAGTGAAAGACGTCCGGCTCCGCGGCGTGCCCCTCGGCGACCTGACGGAACGATTCGGCCAGCGATTGCTCCGCGTGGTGCAGGAGCCCCAGGTAGACCGGCAGCAGCATCAGTAGCCTCCTTGGTCTTCGGCCCGCGGCGGGTCCGTCGGACGCAGCCGTTCCTCAACCTCCGCGTCCGGACCGCCCACAGTTGCCGGCACGGCTGCACCGGCGCCGGCGGCTGGACGCGACGCGGCGGTCGTCGGTGCCGGCGCGGGACCCTCGCCGTCGGCGACCTTCTCGACACGGACCGCAGCGACCTTGAACAGGGGCTGCTTCGACACCGGATCCCACTCCGTGCTCGTCAGCTCGTTCGCGGCGCTCGGTCGATCGCCCGGCGCAGACCGGTCCTGGTCCCAGTAGCCGTAGTGGAACGGAGCAAACACGGTGCCGTCGCGGATGTCGCTCACCCGAGCGGGCACGACGAGCTCCCCACGCGGCGAGGTCACCCTGACGATGTCACCCTCCCGCACACCGAGACGCTGCGCATCGCCCCTGGATAGCTCGATCCAGGCCTTCGGCGCGGCTCGGTTTAACTGCCGGGCACGGCCGGTGCGGGTTCGTGTGTGGAACTGGTAGACGGTCCGGCCGGTCGTGTACCGCAGGGGGTAGTCGTCGGTCGGTTCTTCGTGCGGTGGTTGGTAATTGGCCGGTTTGAGGACAGCGCGTCCGTCCACCCGCATTGAGGAATACTTCACGGGGCCGACAGTCGCGCCTGTGAGAAGGTCGTGGCCGTAGGTCTCAGCGTCGTCCATCCAGGTGCGGAAGACGCCGTCTCCGTAGAGTCGGGCGGTGCCGTCCGGGTGCTCCTCGTTGCACGGCCAGGGGATCCCACTGCCGCCGCGGAGTCGGTCGTAGCTGATCCCGGTGTAGTCGCAGAGCTTTCCGCGCGTGCACGCCTGCCATGCACGGAACCCGTCCTCGGGATCTGTCCAGTCGAGCAAGGGCGCACCATCGTTGCGGCGGAAGTCCATCCGACGTGCGTAGTCGAGGAAGATGTCGAGGTCGCTGCGCGCCTCACCCGGCGGGTCGACCGCCTTGTCGGCGAGGTGCACGGTGCGGTTGACGTTTGTGAACGCGCCCTGCTTCTCGCCCCATCCTGCAGCGGGCAGGACGACGTCGGCGAGCATCGCGGTTTCAGTCATGTACAGGTCCTGCACCACGAGGAACAGGCCCTCCTTCGCCAGGACGTCGCGGATCCGCCTCGACTGCGGCATCGACACCGCGGGGTTCGTCGCGGATACCCAGAGAAACTCGATGCTGCCCTGCTCGACGTATCGGAAGATCTGCATCGCATGGGTCGGCGTGGACCAGTGCGGGATCTTGTCGACGTTGACGCCCCAAAGCTCCGCGAGCTCAGCGACGTGCTTGGGGTTCTCCCAGTTCCGGAAACCCGGGAGATCACCATCAGCGCCGGTCTCCCGGGTGTTCTGTGCCGTCGGCTGCCCGTTCATCTGCAGGATCCCGCAGCCCGGGCGGCCGATCATGCCTCGAAGCAGGTGCAGGTTGTTCACCTGGCACGACGACGCCGTCGCCTGCGACGCCTGGTAGAAACCCTGCAAAACGGTTGAGAGGACGCGTTCGCTCGTTCCGATGATCCGAGCGGCTGCTCGGACGTCGTCCGCGTCGACGTCGCAGGTCTCCGCAACGGCCTCCGGCGTCCACGGCTCGACGGTCCTGCGGAGTTCGTCGACGCCGATGGTGTGCGCGCTGATGTAATCCTCGTCGACCCATCCTTCGTGGAAGAGCTCGCGGACGAGCCCGTTCATGAGCGCGAGGTTCGTGCCCGGCCGGACGGGCAGGTGCACGTCGGCATGTCGAGCAACCTCGGTCTCTCGGGGGTCGACGCAGACCACGAGGGGACGGTTCGGGCCGGCAATCCGATCGAGGACCCGGGTCCACAGCACGGTTTGCGTCTCTGCCATGTTGTGCCCGTACAGGACGATCGCGTCGCAGGAGTCAATGTCCTCGTAGCTGCCGGGCTGCCCGTCCGACCCGAAGCTCTCCTTCATCGCTGCTGCGGCCGTCGCAGTGCACAGCCTCGTGTTGCCGTCCATGTGCGGGGTACCGAGCCCCGCTTTGCCGATGATCGCGAGCGCGTAGTACTCCTCGAGATAGAGCTGCCCGCTGGTGTAAAACCCGTGGGTCAACGGCCCCTTCTCACTCAGGAGCTGTCGGCTGCGTTGGACGACCCGGTCCATTGCGGTGTCCCAGTCGGTCTCGACGAGTTCACCGTCGACGCGGATGAGGGGGCGGGTCAGCCGGTCCTCGCCCTGCATCCCCTGCCACGACCCGAAGAGTCCCTTCGGGCCCAGCCGGCCGTGGTTGACAGTGTCCTGCACGCGGCCGCGGACGCCGACCATTTGACCGCCTCGAACCGCGATGTCGCAGGCACACCCATTGCTGCAGAGGGTGCAAGCGGACTGCACCCACCGATCCACATCCGTCTCGTCGACCCCGTCGGCGAGTTTCTGATCGAGGCGCACGGGCCACAGTTCGTCGCGTGCGAACGGCGTGCGGGTACCCCAAACGTCTGCGATCCTGTCGGGCATCATCGTCCTTCCAGCCCCGGCCGTGGGCGGCCGAGCTTCCCCATCTAACTCCGTCGCCGGTTGACGGTCTCCTACGGTGTGGCGTCCTTGAGAGCGGTGCCCACATTCGCGCAGCATCATGAGCGGTTCATCGGGCCCCCAGAATCGGGCTTGCGCAGTGAACTTGGCGCGATCGCTAGGCAACGCAGCCCCTGGATCGGGGACGTCTTCGGTGCGCTAGGCATACTTATTACGCCCGTGGCTTCCCGGCACTGAAGTCCCGCCGCAACGACGGGCGGTCAGGAGTGTGTGTTCAGGCTCATCAGGATGCGGCGTAGGTGCATGGCGGTGAGGACGCCGGGGCCCATCGCCTGTCCTTGTTCCGTTGTTCGTTGATCCACCGCTTCCGCGAGTTGGCGGAGCGCACGGGTCGCCTTACCGAGCACGCGGTGGGCGGCGGCGTCTTGGTTTCCGTGTTGTTCGATGGCGGCCGCGATGGCGTGGCAAGCAGCGCTCATGGGGGCAGCCAGCTCAGGGTCGAAGCTGAGCGCTCCTGGCCGCTCCCAGACGGTGTCGGCGAGGGCGCCGGAAATGTCGCGGATGTGGAACACGATGTGATTGAGCGTTTCGAGACGCGCATGGTCGGTGCGAGTGTCGCGGCAATGTAGGAGCGCTCGAGGGTTTCCGCGCCGGCTTTCGTCGGCTTCGACGAGCGCCTGCCGAACCGATTCCGCGGTCTGTTCAAGCTGGTCCGTGTTCCGCGCCCACGCGGCATGTTCGGGTGGCCAGCTTTCCCGCAGCGCCTCGCCGATGTTCCGGAGCTGATCGGCGAGGGAACCTTGGAAGGCGTCGATCTTTGCCGCGGCTGCAGCGGAGGTGACCTGCGGGGCGATCACAATGTTCACGACGATCCCGATGGCGATACCGAATCCCATCTGGGCGAGATATCCGAGCGCGTACTGGTCTGCCTGGTTGCCGCCGATGATCAGCACGAATAACGCCGCCGTTGGCACGTACTCCCGCCCAGCACCGAACCATCCGGTCCCCGAGAGCACAACGCCCACGCCGACGATCGCGGGGATACTCCACCAGTTCGGCCCGACCGTGGCGACAACGAGCGTCGCCAAGGCGATGCCGGTCAGGAGACCGAGCAGGGTTTGTGCGCCGGATTTGAGCGATCCCATCAACGTGGGGTAGATGCTTAGCAGTGCCCCGAGCGGCGCGTAGTACGGGTAGTTGTTGACGGCACCGGGCAGGTGCGGGGCCAGCGCCCAGGAAATACCAACAGCGAGGGCTGTTTTAGCGGCAAGCAGCAACCGCGGTCGGTTCATCGCCTGTTGCCATGCCTGTTGCACGTGAGCCGCGAAGCGTCCAGCCATGTTCGACTCTATGTTCGCCGGACCCTTCGTACAGCCCTGGCGTTCACGAAAGCTTCCAGTTCTTGTCGGTGGCCATGAGTTTCTCCGTTCCACGCGATCTCGTGCTGCGGGTGAAGCGCATGCGGACTCTCGAAGGCAAGGGCCTGCGCCTGCCTGCGACTGCGGCGATGGAGGATCGCCCACCGGTCAGGACGCATCACTCGAAGCCGTAGCGCGTGCCGCGCCGTGCGCGATGCAGATACCGCGCCTATCTCGAGCACGGAGGACGATCACGGCTGCCGCAGCGTGGATCTATGAGTGCCGATCCGCAGCGTTTATGCCGTTCGATTCATCGGGTCCCGGTCACTGCTCGGAGATGTTCTCGACGGTCTCCCCGGTGGCTTCGTTTGGCAGCTGGGTGGCGATGTCGGCCTGGCTGATCATGCCGGCGAGGCGGTGTCCGTCGATCACGGGCAGGCGGCGCACCTGGTGCTCTTGCATCATGCGGAGCGCTTCCTGAATATCGTCATCAGCGCCTATGGTGACGACTTCGGTGAAGCCGAGGTCCTTCGCCGTTTTCGTTGCGGGATCGCCGCCGTAGGCGAGGCACTTGACGACGATGTCCCGGTCGGTGAGCATCCCCTTGAGCCGGTCGTCGTCGCCACAGATCGGCAGCGCTCCCACGTCGAGGTCCGCCATGAGCTTCGCTGCCTGCGTGAGCGGGTCGTTCTCGCCGATGCACTCGACGCTTTCGGTCATGAGTTCCCGTACAGTGGTCATCGTCTTCTCCTGTTCGTGGTTGATCTCCGTATCTCCCTGGCTACGCGCCCCCGTCTTGGCTACAGTCCAGGTCGTCGGAAGCGCAGCCGGTGCCAGGAGCGAATCCGGGTCGGTCCGTTAGGCGTCTTCGCGTTCGGGGTTGTCGAACCGGAAGAAGTTCGACTGCGTACCGTCGGAGCGTTGTTCCTGGTAGATGAAGTTCAACCGGCGGTCATCGAACGTCGCGAACCAGTCATCCCAAGTGACCTCGCGCAGCCGGTCGGTGGGCTCACCGAAGTCGAACCGGAGCACCCCGAGGTGGTCGCCGTGCTCGGTGCCGTCGACGGTCGCGGGTCGGCCACCGCGGGCTTCTGCCCACTGCTTGATGACCTCATGGCTCGTGGTGACCAGGCTCCGGCCCTCCCGCTCGGGATCCTCATCCGGAGAGGTGACTTCTTGCGAGTACTTGAGCGACTTCGATTCCTCGGACCCATGGCGGACCTCGCCGCCGTCCGGACCAGCGCCGACGGACTCACCAGCCTCGCCTCGGTCGCCGTTACCGGCACTACCGCCGCTGGTTTCGGCATCGACAATCGCGTCGACGAGTTCGTCCTTCTTCATCCCGCTCGTCGCACCGACGCTGTCATCCTTCGCTCGTTCGCGGAGCTTGTCGACATGGGTCGCCCGCAGCTCGGTCTCGCTGATGTCGGGAGTGTTCGGAGTGTCGTTGGTCGATTCATTCGCCATGACGTTTTCCTTTCTCGTTCGAAGACTGCATGTCCTGCCGCTGGGGAACGCAGCCTCGGTGTGGTTCTGGCTGTTCAGGTCGTGAGTTGTGGCGACCAGTGCTGCGCGTTGGGTTGCAAGGTGACCCCGTCGGTGTTGACCCGGGCGATGTCGTTCCGGAGCACTAGGAAGGTGTCGCGGTTGCGCCAGTGGAGGTAGTGGGCGACGAGCCATGGTGCGCGCATGTCGCTGCGCTCGTATCCAAGGAACGCTGATGCTCGGCGTGGGGAGACGAGGATCCCGTGGAACTGCGGGGCCGCGAGCTGCCCGTCCACGGGGCCGTCGAGCACGAACCGGACATCCAGGACACGGCCGAGGCGGGCCCCGTCCGCGTCGGTGACGGTTCGGTTGAGGAGGTCACTGAGGAGCATGACGTCCCCCGGGAATCCGACCGACGACGTGTTGTCGGAACCATCGTTCGTGCCAGGTCAGGTCGTACTCCTCAGCCTGTCGGCTGGTGGTGACTGTGATCCCGATGTCGGTGATGTCGTGCCAGGGCACGCTCTCGAACCGGGAGCGTGGCGGACGTCCGCCGAAGATCCGGGTGCCGAGGACGGGGCCGGTCAGCAACGCCACCACTCGCGGTTGCGCCTCACCACCGATCACGTCGCGGAGGTCGTCGGCGTCGAGTTCGATGTCGTCGACCGTCATCACGGGTTCCCCGGTGGGGTCCTGCACCTGCCGGTCCAGCAGGTGCAGCTGCGCGTCGAGCACTCGGCCTGCGGCACTGTGATCCACCGGCAGGTCATCGGGTTTGCGTCGTTGTCTCATGCTCCTGCTCTCGTGATGATCATCAGCGGGATCGCGGCGACCGCGGCGACCATGATGATCCCGAGGTAGACCAATCCCAGCGCGTTGGTGAGTTTGCCGTTGACGTACTTCCCCATGTACTGCGGGTCGTTCGCGACGATCAGGATCGGCAGGTACGTCAGCGGCAACGCGACCGCGGAGAACACGACCGAGAACTCCGTGACCGCGACCGGGTCGACTCCGGTGAACAGGACTCCGACGCCGACCAGCAGGCACACGATCATCAGCACATGGAACTTCGCCGCTTTCGCCGGCGCCCGGAACTTCCCCCAGGACCAGCCCCGGAACTGCGCGATCGTGTACCCGGCGGACAAGGTCGTCTCCAGCGCAGCGCCGAACGTGGCAGCGAAGATCCCGAGGATCACGATGATCAACAGGACCGGGCCGCCGGCCTGCGCGACGGGGAGCACCACTTGCGACAGGTGTGCGACTTCGATGCTCTGCGGCAGCAACACCACGGCGGCGCACACCGTGATCGCGATCGACAGCAGCCCGCCGAGGGGGAACCCGACCATCACGTTCAACCGGGATTGGCTGATGTCCTTCGGGCCCCACTTCTCCTCCACTGCTCCGGAGGAGAAGAAGAACACCTCGTACGGGGTCATCGCCGCACCGAACAAGGCGATCGCGTAGTACCAGTACGTCGCCGCGCTCTCACTCGGCGGCGGTCCCGATGTGAACAGCGACACCGCCTGCTCACCGAGCTGCACCCAGTTCGGGCCGAGGAGGAACGCGGCGACGGCGAACCCGATCAGCGCGAGCCCGATGAGGCCGGTGACGTTCTCGAGGATCTTGAACTTCACCCGCCAGATCACGATCCACACGGCGACCGCGGCGACGGGGATCCAGAGCATCGGGCTGATCCCGGACGCCAGCTGCAACGCCAACGCGATACCGCCGATCTCCGCAGTGAGGGTGAGCAGGTTGATCAGGAACGATGCCGTGAGGTTCGCCAAACCCGCGCGCGGTCCGAGACGCTCCCGGATGATCTCGAACGTCGCCCGTCCCGACACGGCGGTTACCCGTCCGGACATCTGCGCGAACAGGCAGATGCCGACAACACCGACGATGACGACCCACACCAGGGCGGTGCCGAACCGGGACCCCACCACGGCACCGGTGACGAGGTCGCCGATGTCGACGAACCCGCCGATCGCGGTCAGGATGCCGAGGGCAAGCCCGAGGAGCTTCTTCACGGCGCACCCTTCCCCAGCTGCGTCGCCCAATCGTCTGCAGCTCGGTCTGCTTTCCGCAGCTGCTTCCGGGCGGCGTCGATCCGGGCGGAAGTACCGTTCGACAGTGCCGCCCGTGCGCCGCTCAACGCGTCAGCGACATCATCAGTGACGCGGGTGCTGTGCTGCTGCAGGCGCCGCTCCGCCGGCGTGGAGACGTCCAGGGCTGCGGTCTCCGCCTGCTCGGACGCGACATCCGTCAGCGCGTCCTCGAGCGCGGTATCGGTAGCTGAGGGGAGCGTCTTCCCGTCCCGGTACTGATCGAGAGCGAGCATCCCGGACCGGGACGCCGAAACGACCTGCCCCACCGCCACCTCGAGCTGACCCTTCACGGTGGAGGACGAGCACCCCGAGAACGCGAGAATCACCACCAATGCGGCCATCGCCCCAGCTGTGCCTCTGACCGTTCGGTTGCATACCCTCATCACCCCCGGTCTACTCCCCGGGTCGCTCCTCAGTAGCGGCGCTCCCGGGGGTGGCTCGTCACTGCGGTTCGGAGAGGTCGAGGTGAGATGGGCTGGGAGGGCGCGACGCTGCGCCCTCCCAGCCCATCCCGCTTGTCCGCCACGCCGGAATATTCACGACGTTGACCGTCACCAGTAGAGCCCCTGCAGTCGCGGAATCACAACTCGCCCACCAACGGTCGGCGTGCTGCGAGAGGGCTGCCCCGGGCAGCGGGCACCATGTGGGAATGACTGATCAGGGGCTCGAAGCGGGTCGGAACGAGACGCGCGCGGAGCGGTACGACCGGAACTGGCGCGACATTCAGCAGGAGCTGCGGATTGTGCAGACCGGCACGCAGATCCTCGCCGGCTTCCTGCTGACCCTGCCGTTCCAGCAACGGTTCACGTCCCTCGGGGATGGCGAGATCGGGATCTACCTGGTGCTAGTGGTGTTCGCTGCCGGGATCACGGTCCTCGCGCTTGGAGCAGTTTCGATGCACCGCCTGCTGTTCGGACAGCGGCAGAAACACGACCTCGTCAAGTACGCCAACAGAGTCCTGTTGGCATGCCTGGTGTTCAGCGGCCTGCTGTTCGCCGGGACCGTGCTGTTCGTGTTCGACGTCGTCCTCGGCCGCTCCCTCGGGCTGATCGCTGGCGCAGTGGTATTCGTCGGCACTGCCGTGCTCTGGATCGGGTTGCCACTAGCTGCACGACGCACCCGGCGAGATCACGAAGAGATTCGGGACGGCGACGACACACGGTAGCTGCAGCAGCATTAAGCGACGCGGGGTGAAGCAGCAGCGGCCGCAGTGCTGCCGGTAGCGGAGCTGTTCAGCTGCGGGCACCCGCGGCAAACCGGCGCCCGCATACTTCATGGGATTGATCGATCGATCTCGGTGAGGTTGCAACGGCACGAACCTCCTCGATAAGGGATTCGCAGTCAGTAGGCGTTGCGCTTCCGGCCGCGCGCCCTCTAGGTGTGATGTCCAGGGACGTTGTGTCGTTGGGCGGTCGTTGACGCGCTGATCGAAGAAGGCCTCCCGGTGGTGGAGTGGAGCTGTCTAAGGACCGCTTCACCGACCAGGAGGCCTTCGTGTCCCACGCTAACGTTGCGCTGACCCCACGCGCCCGTCTTCGTCTCGCCAGGCTGATCGTCGAGGGCGGATGGCCCGCGACGACTGCAGCGAAGCTGTTCATGGTGTCGCCGATCACGGCCCGGAAGTGGGCTGCCCGATATCGGACTGATGGTGCTCCGGGAATGGCAGATCGGTCCAGCCGTCCGCACCGGATGCCTGCGAAGACGCCGCCGGAACTGGTGAAACGGATCGTGAAAGCGCGGTGGCGGCGCCGCCTCGGGCCGGTGCAGATCGGCGGCGAGCTGGGGCTACCGGCGTCGACGGTGCATGCCGTCCTGGTGCGATGCCGCATCAACCGGCTCTCCCACATCGACCGGATCACCGGGGAACCGATCCGCCGCTACGAACACGCGACTCCCGGCGCGATGATCCACGTTGACGTGACGAAGTTCGGGAACATCCCTGACGGCGGCGGCTGGCGGTTCGTTGGGAAGCAGCAAGGCGACAAACACAAAGCCGCCACAGCGCTTCGGACAGGCAAGACCGCCAAGGGCAACTGGAAGATCGGCACGGCGTTCGTTCACACCGTGATCGACGACTGCTCTCGCGTCGCCTATGCCGAGATCCATGCCGATGAGAGAGCCGTCACTGCGATCGGTGTCCTCCAGCGGGCCGTTGCCTGGTTCGCTGATCGGGGCGTCACGGTCGAGCGGGTGCTCTCCGACAACGGCTCCGCCTACAAGTCCCACGCTTGGACCGACGCATGCTCGGTGCTCGGGATCACACCGAAGAAAACCCGCCCCTACCGACTACAGACGAACGGGAAGATCGAGCGGTTCCACCGCACCCTCGGCGAGGGCTGGGCATACGCACGGTTCTACGGCTCAGAGACCGAACGCCGCCAAGCGCTCCCCGGCTGGCTTCACTTCTACAATCACCACAGGACTCACTCCGCCATCGGAGCCCCACCCATCAGCAGACTCAACAACCTGCCTGGACATCACAGCTAGCTGGCGGCGTCCCGATCGGGGATCGTGATCCGGGCGAACGAGCATGCCCGGGCCACAGACGTCGCTCCCGGTGGCCCCGCTTCAGATGCCGATCGTCTACCGGGCGGTCTTTGTCCGAACAAGCAAGGAGAGGCCGAACACGAGCACTCCCAGGCCGAACGGGGCAAGGAGGACCAGGAACGGCGCCGTCGCTCCTTCAGCGGCGAGCATCATCGCGATCCAGAAGAACGCGATGATGCCTGTTCCCGCGCTCACCGCCCCGAACGTGATCGCTGTGCCCCATCGCGAAGTGTCCGATGACAACGGGACGACCAGCAGACTGCAGACAAGTGCTCCGACGATGCCCGGCACGATGGACGACCAGAAGGCCGCGTCCGCCGAAGCCCATTTATCTGGGCCTGCTCCAGTCCAATGCACGGGCACTCGAGAAGGAGGATCCGTCCACGCCAGACGGACAGCAACCACCGAAGCTGGGGTCAGCCAGGCCAGCATCGCGGCCACAACGAGCGCAGCGCTCACGCGAACCCGCCGCTCTACGACGCCGGAACTCGACACCCCTGCACGGTACTTGACCCGTGGGGCAACTCTCCCAACGCAGTTTCCCGATGCGAGTCCGCGTGTGCTGATGGCGGTTTCAAGGGGACGCTCAGGCGAGTAAACGGTTGTTCATGTTGATGGACTGAGGACGCGTTCGGCATGGTCGACGATCTGGTCGCTGATGTCGGATGCTGCGTCGCTGCTGACTGCGGCGGAACGTTGTTGCATCGCGCGCATCAGCCACGCCATGCTGGTATCGGTGTCAGTTGCCGCTTTCGCTTCGTTTGCAGTGGGCGGCGTTCGCTCGTTCGAGTGTTGCTTGGCGCCGACGTTCGGCTGCGTCGGCTCGGCCGACGTCGAGGACTTCTTGCCAGTTCATGCAGCACCTCCGATTGGGTCGCTGCTTGCGGAACGTCCGCACCGACTCCACCGTCCGCCGCGCTGTCCCTCAGCGGTAGGGGTTGCGCATCGGCCGGAGCGGTGCAGGTGACCACCCGCTCGGTGTAGCAGGTGCGCACTGGTTCGAGCGGCGTTCCCGATGCAGAACGGCACTGCGTCGATGTGCAACAAGGCGATCGCAGTGGACCTATCCAACGCACCGTTGGGTCCCCAAATGGCGACGATCGCGCCGTCCGCATCGAACATGACAGCGTCCACAACCAGACGGGCGTCCACCCCAGCCATCCAATTCCAGCGGCAGCACGGAACCAGCACTTGGTGCGGTATACGTGGAGGGACTTTCATCGGAGCCGACTCAGGTCGGGACGTCCGCCCAGGTGTGTCACGGTGGTGGCGGCTGCGTTGGTGGCGAGCGTGCCGGCGTCGGCGGGCGTGTGGCCTCGGTGGAGGGCGGCGACGAGGCCAGCGAGGAACGCGTCGCCGGCGCCGGTGGGATCGACCGTGGGGACGTCGCCGTAGGGGTAGAAGTGACGTCCGTTGCGCCACGCGACGAGATTGCCATACCCGGGAACATCGAACGCGACCACCTCAACTCCCGCGCCGAGGATCTGGTCGGCGGCGTGGGAGGCGTCCGCTTTGGTAGCGATGTGCACTCCGGTGAGCTGTTCGGCTTCCGTCGCATCGGCACGGACCACATCCGCCAGCTCGAGCAGCGCGTCCCCTCCTTCCCGGGTTCCACCATCCAGTACGAGGCGCGCACCGTGGCGTTTCCCGAGTTCACCGGCAGCGAGGATCGTGTCGACGGGTTGCTGGAGTTGCAGGCATACGGTCCGCGCCGTGCGGAAGAATCCTTCAGCCGCGCGGAGATCGTCGATATCCAGCAGCGCTGAACTGGGGACGTCTTCGAACAAGCGGCGCTGCTCCTCGGCATCGACGATGTCGAGGAGCAGCGCGGTGCGGCCGCGTCGGCATACGCCGGTAACGTCGATGCCTTCTCGTTCGGCTTCCCTCAGTACGTCGGTGCCGGCCTGGTCCGTCCCGACCACGCTGAGCACCGCGGTACTGAACCCGAGTTGGTGGAGGCCGAGTGCCTGGTTGGCGCCTTTCCCGCCGAGCCGCTCGATGCGCTTGTGCACCGGTGCGCTGCCGCCAGCGGCGGGGATCGCGTCGGTACTGATCACCAGATCCCGCGCTACTTGCCCGACCACCACAACGTCAACCATGCGTCCCTCCTACACGTCGGCCGCTCCGTCCCCGCCGGGGTGAGGTCCACGGCCACCCATCCGGTTGGCAGTACCGTCCAAACCACCCCCAGAGCACATCAATCGGTCTGCCGTAAGCAGCGCGAGGTGATCGGGCGAGCAGAAAGCTGGCAGCATCATGAAGAACCGGGAAATCCTCACGCTGGACCCAAACGGGACCGTCCGAACGCTCGCACTCGTCGACAAACACGAACACGCCCACCAGGTCATCATCCGCGGTGACCCACCAGCCCGATTCGTGCACGACGGCCGGGCCTGGAGCGCCACAGGCAACATGATCCAACCGCCAGCATGCCCACTGTCATACGAATACCGGCCCGCGGAAGACATCACGTAAGCGCCTGCCGAACGACCGCAGCCGCGGCATTCAGATCTTCTCGGCATCGGCGGACGCGATAGCGCGCTCGGCGAAGAACGACTGGAACATGCTCAGTACCTCTTCATCGATCACAGCAGCTGTCGTTGCGTCCGGCGTGGCAGGACTCGCACTCTTAGGGGCAGTCGGTGTGCCCTTGTCAGGCGCCGTGGTCGAAGATGCTGTTGGAAGCGCCGCCCGCACCAGACGCTGGTCACTCGGTGCCGACGAGAGCCCTGCGGTAGCGCCGTTCGACGCGGTAGCCGAGACGATCGAACTGACCGTGACACCGTCCGATAGCCGGTGGCGGTTTCAAGGGGTCGTTGCAACGGGTCGTTGTTTCGGGTCCGAGAGTAGCTGCTCGAATGCTTCTGCTGGGGTG
>NZ_QKLE01000019.1:0-56603 GCF_003224275.1 Curtobacterium sp. MCSS17_011
GGATCGGCGGTGGTCGCCCAGATGGTGACCTCGTCGTCGTTGGAGTCGTTGCTGTCCGCGGGGACGATCGCGGCGCCGAGGTACCAGCCGCCGTCACCCTTCTGGATGTTCGCGAACTCGGTGGTGTCGTGCGACCCGACCGCCTTGTCGATCATGTCGACGGCGGCACTGGCGGCCACGTCGCACTGGGCCGACTGGGACTTCTCCTCGGAGCCGGGGACCTTGCCGACGGGGTTGATGTTCTGCGCTCCGCCGGGGTCGCAGGCGGTGAGCAGCAGGGCTACGGTGGCGGCGCCGAACAGCGCCGTGACGGTCTTCGCTCGCGTGGACATGGCCCTGAACGTAGGCCGATCGCGGTGGACGGCGATTCAGCCAGGAGCGTCCCCCGACGACGGACGGGAGGCCCGGCGCACGTCGTGCCCCGGGCCTCCCGTCCGTCACCTGGTCGCGTCGCCGGAACCGCGTGCCGCTACAGGATCGGGGTGCCGCCGGTGACGGCGACCCGCGCGCCGGAGACGTAGCTTCCGTCGTCACTGGCGAGCAGCACGTAGACGGGTGCGAGTTCGGCCGGCTGGCCGGGACGGCCGAGCGGCGACTGCTTGCCGAACTGCTCGACCTCCTCCGGCGGCATCGTCGACGGGATCAGCGGCGTCCAGATCGGCCCGGGGGCGACGCTGTTCACGCGGATCCCGCGGTCCCCGAGCAGCTGCGCGAGCGCTGCCGACAGGTTCGCGACGCCGGCCTTCGTGACGTCGTAGGGGGCGAGGTTCGGCTTCGGGTTGTCGGAGTTCACCGAGCTCGACCCGATGATCGACGACCCCGGGCCCAGGTGCGGCAGTGCAGCCTTGACGAGGTGGAAGTAGGCGCTGAGGTTCGTTGCGAGGGTGTGGTCCCACTCCTCGTCGCTGATCTCCTCGATCGTCTCGTGGGTCATCTGGTAGGCGGCGTTGTTCACGAGGACGTCGAGCCCGCCGAGCTCCGAGACCGCCTGGTCGATGACCGATCGGCAGTACGCGGGATCGCTCACGTCGCCCGGGAACAGCACGGCCTTCCGACCGGCCTGCTCGATCCAGCGCTTCGTGTCCTGCGCGTCGTCCTCTTCTTGCGGCAGGTAGCTGATCAGGACGTCCGCACCCTCGCGGGCGAACGCGATCGCGACGGCCTTCCCGATCCCGCTGTCCCCGCCGGTGATGACGGCACGCTTGCCGGTGAGCTTGCCGGAGCCTCGGTACGACTCCTCGCCGTGGTCGGCCTTCGGCGTGAGTTCCTGGTCGCTCCCCGGGGGCTGCTGCTGCTCGGTCATGTCTCTCCCTGTGGTCGGTTTCCGTGGACGTCCCCGATCGTCTGCGACCCCCACTGGGCACCGGCTCAGGCTCCGGGCGTACCCCATCCGCAAACCGAAGATGTGTGCCGCGCGCGACGACGGCCTACCGTCGAGTCAGATCAGGGAACCGTCACCGCGACGGATGCTCCTCTTCACCAGGGAGCAAGTGTGAAGTACGTGAACTACGCGGGCACGGTCCGTGTCCTGACGAGCGACACGATCGCCGACGCGGTGATCCGGTACGCGGCCGCACTGCACCAGAGCCGGCTGAGCGACGTCGTGTCGATCCCGACCGCGGACGACTTCGGGGTGGCGAGCACCGTCGAGGTGCTGCTGGCCCCGGCGATCCCGGTCGCCGTGGAGCCGGCGCCGGACGACGTCCTCGAACCCGAGGGCGAGGCCTTCCTGCTCGAACTCGGCCGGCGCACCGAGGCCGTGCTCGCCGTCGACACCAACGCGTCGCCGCCGGACTTCGGGCGCTGAGCCGGCGCTGCGCAGGCGCTCCGCAGGGACGCTCCCTACGCCACCGGCCCCTCGGTCAGGTCCGACCGGGTGTCCGCGTGGATCACCTCGTCGTGGTCGAACGTCAGCGCGGCGGCGCGCAGCCGTGCCACGAACACGGTGTCCTCACCTTCGAGTTCGTCCTCCTCGGCGTCCTCGACGACGAGCTGGCTCGACGGACCGATGAGCACCTTGGTCGTCGTCATGGTGCCGTCGGCGGCCACGGCGGGGATCGCCACGGTGTCCGCACGGCTGCCCCCGGCCAGAGCGGCGGCGTACTCGATCACGGCGTCGGCCACGTCGTCGCTCGTCAGGATCGTCGAGCGGTCGTACTGGATGTACTTCATGTTCGACCTCCTGCTGCACAGCCAACAGCGCGCTCGCTGGTCGCCGTACAGGAACGCGGCGCGTCGCGCGTTGCGCAGACGCCGACTTGTCGGGAGGATCATCACGTGCCCGAGACGATGCACCGCATGCTGCGGGAGATCCAGACCGCCGAGCCGTCGATCGCGGCCGAGGCGATGGCTCGGACGCACATCACCCACGGGCTGTCGGTCGAACCGACGGACACCGAGTTCGTGTTCGAGGAGCGCGTGCGCGGGACGGCGCTGCTGTCGCTCGAGTCGACACGCTGCACCGGGGTCCTGAGCGGCGCGATCGAGCCGGGCAGCGCGGTGATGATCTTCTGGATGAAGTCCGGCGTCGCCCAGCTCGACGAGAACCCCGTGAAGATCGGCCGCCCGACGCTCTTCCGCCAGGGGCCCCAGCGCTTCCGCTGGATCGCCTGCAACAAGGACGTCCTGCGCATCGACCGCTCGATCGTCGAACAGGTCGCGGCCGAGCGCGGCGACTGGGCCCCCGGTCCCATCGAGTTCCGTCCGCGGCACGTGCCCGAGGGCGCGCCGCTCGCTGCCTGGTGGCTCATGGTGCGGTCCGTCGCACAAGAGGTGCTGGCCGGGCCCGACGCCGTGCCGATCGAACGTGAGCGGGAGCTCGCCCGTTTCGCCGCCGGTGGTCTCCTCACCGCGATCCCGCACTGGCCCGTCGGGCAGCACGAGCCGGCCATGGCCGCCACCGCGCGGTTCGCCCGTGCCGAGACCTTCCTGCTCGAGCACGCCACCGAGCCGATCACCGTCGACGACGTCGCCGAGGCCGCCGGCCTGAGCGTGCGCGGCGTGCAGGCTGCGTTCCAGCGACACCACGGCATCACCCCGACCATGTACCTGCGCCGCATCCGGCTGCTGCTCGCCCGTGAACAGCTCGAGTCGGGCGACGGGCGGAGCATCGCCGAGATCGCCCGGGCCACCGGGTTCGCCCACCTCGGCCGGTTCGCGGGGAGCTACCGCGAGGAGTTCGGCGAGCTGCCCCGGCAGACGGCGTCCACGGCGCGCGACGGGGCACGCGCGTAGGCGAGCAGCCGCGTGGCCCCGCAAGAATCCCGCAACCGGCGGTCGTCCTGCCGATCGCAGTCGATCGTCGTCCTACGTTTGCGCTGCACGGACACGCAGCCACGACGACTGGAGACCCCATGGCCGGCTCAGCAGCACCACCCGTCCCGACCTCGGCGCCCGTCCCGTCGGCACCTGCCCCGTCCACGTTCGGCCGCCGGCTCGTCGAGGACGCCTCGTACGCCCGGGAGCACGTGCTGTTCACCGCCCTGCTCGGGTCGGCGCTGCTGCCCCGGATCCTCCGTCGGCTGCTGCTCCGTGCGGCCGGGGCACGCGCCGAGTCCAGTGTGGGCGCCGGGTTCTCGTTGACGGGCGACCCGAAGCACCTGACCATCGGCCGGGGCGTCTTCTTCAACCGGAACGTGACCGTCGAGGCGGTGGCACCCGTGACCATCGGTGCGAACACCGCGATCGGGATGCAGGTGCTCATCATGACGAGCCACCACGACATCGACGCCCAGGGCCGGTGGAGCGGCGTCGCGACGGGTCGTCCGGTGGTCGTCGAGGAGCACGTCTGGGTCGGCGGCCGCGCCACGATCCTGCCGGGTGCCCACATCGAGCACGATGTCGTGGTCGCCGCCGGCGCCGTGGTCGTCGGCCGCCTGGCGGCGCACGGCGTGTACGCCGGCGTCCCCGCCAAGCGGATCCGTGAGCTGGCTCCGACAGCGCGGCCGCCGGTGGTGGACCCCACCGTATGACGGACGGGAGGCCCGTGGCGGTGCCGCCACGCGCCTCCCGTCCGGCGTTGGTGCTGCTTCGAACACGCCGGCGTGTTGCTGCGACGCCGTGCCGTCGTCGAGACGCCGCCGAATGTGGAGGCGTCTCGACGACCTGGCGGCGCCGAAGGAAGACGACGGCGTCTCCTTCCGCGGGGACGCGCGCTCTGCCACGATGATCACGACGCGGGCGACGGCGCCCGCGCAGGACGAGGGAGACCGTCATGACCGTTCGCCTCAACCCCTACGTCGGGTTCCGGAGCGGCGCCCGCGAAGCGCTCGAGTTCTACCACTCGGTCTTCGGCGGCACGCTCACGATCGGCACGTTCGGCGAGGCCGGCATGAGCCAGGACCCCGCCGACGCCGACAAGGTGATGCACGGGCAGCTCGACGGCGACCAGGGCCTGCTGCTGATGGCCTCGGACGCGCCCTCCGGCATGCCGACGCCGGTGGAGAGCAGCATCTCGCTCTCGCTCAGCGGTGACGACCACGAGCTGCTGACGGGGTGGTGGAACGGCCTCGCCCAGGGCGCGACGATCGTCGAACCGCTCACCACGGCACCCTGGGGCGACACCTTCGGCATGCTCACCGACCGCCACGGGGTGTCGTGGCTGGTGAACATCAGCGGCGCGACGAGCTGAGCGGCACCGAACCCACCCGCGCCGGCACCGGCCACCGCGGCACCCAGCACCGGACCTGCTCGGCGTACCGGCGGAAGTCGTCGCCGAACCGTTCCGCCAGGTCGGATTCCTCGAGCGGGCGGACGATGCAGTTCCAGACGACGGAGCCGGCGATAGCGTAGACGACGACCAGCCACGACGACAGCAGCAGGCCGACCGCGACGCCCTGGGTGATGCCGGCCAGTGCCATCGGGTTCCGCACCGACCGGTACGGCCCGGCGACCACCAGGCGGTTCGCGGTGGCCGAGGGCAGCGGCGTGCCCTCGCCCTTCGTCGACATCGCCGCTGCCGACGCGATGCCGAGCGCACTCGCCAGCAGGAGCACGACCACACCGACGACGGTGAGGGCGGTGACGGAGGGTGTCGGCAGGCGCAGGTGCAGGCCCCAGCGGTGCTCGGCGAACGCGATGAGCAGGGGGAACACCCCGAGGAACAGGCCCCAGAAGACGACGATCTGCAGCACGGTCGCGGTGACGTGCCGGGAGCGCGGGGCCGCGGCGTCAGCGGTCCGGATCCGCAGCGGACCGCTCGTCACCCACTCCGTCGGGACCCGTCCGAGCAGGACGAGGGCGAGGGCGAGGGTCGATCCGATCGTGGCGGCGAGCATGACCAGCACGCCCCAGCCGGCATCGCCGATCGCGGTGGCCCAGACGCTCAGGGCAACGAGCACCAGCGCGGTCCACGCCGTCGTGACCACCGCGGCGGTCCGGACTCCCGCGGCGGCGAGGGCCGAGGCGACGACGAACAGCGGGACGTCGAACACGGCGACCAGCACCGGGTCGAGCGAGCCGAGCGTCGCCGTGCGGATCCACGGCAGCGTCGCGACGGCGATCCACCAGGCCGCTCCGCCGACGGCTTGCAGCGCGTAGTACCGCCGGCCCCAGGACATGGGTGCACGGTAGCAGTGCGCGGCGAGGGTCCGGGCGGCGGGTGCCCTCGCTCCGCTGGTGGGTCAGTCGGTGTGGTTGATCTGGCCGAGCCAGCGGCCGAAGGACGGGGTGCGCTCGTCGTGCAGGCTGGGCAGGACGGGCTTCGGCAGGCAGGCGCGCTCGTCGGTGACGGTTCCGGCGCCGGTGCTCTTGTGGAGGTCGAGGCTCATGGTGGGCTCCTTCGTGGTCGGTGCAGAGTTCGACACCGGGCGGGGACGTTCCATTCCCACCCGGTGTCGTCGCGGTCCGGTGCAGCGCGTTCCGGTCAGGAGGTGCCGAGCTCGACCTTGATCCAGCCGGGTTCGCGCCGGTCGAACGCCTCGTAGGCACCGATCGCGTCGGTGATCGGCTCGTGCTCGGTGATCAGGGCCGTCGGGTCGAACTGTCCGGCGGCCACCATGTCGATCAGCGGCGGGGTGACGGAGTGGTGGTCGCAGTTCCCCATCCGCACGGTCAGGTTCTTGAGCATCGCCTCGCCGATCGGGTAGTGCTCGGCCGTGGGTCCGTACACCCCGATGATCCCGATGCGGCCGTACTTCGCCACGCTCGACACCGCCCAGCGAGCCACCTGCGAGGGGCCGTCACCGGGCTTCCACTGCTGCTGCTCACCGACGCCGTCGGGTGCGGCATCGGGCGCGACCGCGGCGACCTCGGCGTCGAACGCCTCCGCCTGGTCCTGGTCGACCGCCGCCGGGCCGCGCTTCGGGCGCTCGGCGTCCACGCCGACTGCGTCGATCACGCAGTCCGCGCCGATGCCGTCGGTCAGCGACATGATCGTCTCGACCGGGTCTTCGGCGTTGTAGTCGACGACCTCGCAGTGCTGGGCGAGCGCGGCGGCGAGCCGGGTCTCCTCGCCGTCGACGACGATGACGCGGGCCGCGCCCTGCTTGTACGCCGAGGCTGCCGCGAACTGTCCGACGATCCCGGCGCCGAACACCACCACGACGTCACCGCGCGTGACGCCCGCGAGCTCCGCGCCGAACCACCCCGTGGGGAAGATGTCGGACAGCAGGATCGCCTGCTCGTCGGAGACGGTGTCCGGGAGCGGGTGCATGGTGTTGCGGGCCCACGGGACGCGGACGTACTCCGCCTGCATGCCGTCGACCGGTCCGGTCGAGGCGGGGCCGCCGAAGAACGCGGTGCCCGCCTGCGGTCCGTTGCTGTTCGAGCGGTCGCACTGGGCGGTCCTGCCCATCCGGCAGTACCGGCAGGCACCGCAGGACACGGTGGAGTTGATCACGACGCGGTCGCCGGGGCTGAAGCCGCGCACCGCGTCCCCGACCTCGGTGACGACGCCGACGGCTTCGTGGCCGAGGATCGTGCCCTCGACCATCGGTGCCATGGTGCCGCGGACGAAGTGCAGATCGGTGCCGCAGATCGCACTGCGGGTGATCCGGACGATCGCGTCCTCCGGGTCCTGGATCGTCGGGTTCGGGACCTCGTCGAGCCGGATGTCGCCGATGCCGTGCCACACGACTGCGCGCATGTGATGCCTCTTCCTGTTCGGGTGCGGGGTTCGCAGGATCAGGAAACGCGTGAGGGGCTGGGCACGGTCGGAGCCGCATCCGTCCTGCGCAGTCGTCCAGCACCGCCGGGTTGGCTCGACCGCATGAGCGAGCACGACGACGAGCAGACCCGGGCCGACTTCGACGACGCGGTGAACATGACCGCCACCGAGCTGCGGAAGTGGCTCGACACCGACGAGTCGAAGTCCGTCGGGCAGAAGCCGTCCGGCGGGGGCGAATCGACCGGGCACGAGAGCGGTCGGCACATCATCCGGATACTCGAGAAGCACCGGGCCGACCGCACCGACGACGACCTGGCGCACATGCGGAAGGTCGTCGGCTACGTCGCCCGGCACTCGGAGCAGCGGCCCGAGGGCGACGTGCACGACACCCCCTGGCGGTACTCGCTCATGAACTGGGGCCACGACCCGGAGAAGCACTGACGGCATCGGGCAGAATGGGTGGCGTGAACGAGACGGGCATGCCGCGCTTCCGACGTATCTGGTCGACCGTGCAGGTCGGTGTCCTCGCGATTGCCGTCGTGTTCTGCGTCGTGATGCTCGTGATCGGGCAGGGCAAGCTCGACCGGGTCTACGCGGTCGCCGCGGTGTTCTTCGGACTCGCCCTGGTCGGGCACAGCACCTACCTGTGGCTCGTCGCCCGCGCGAACCGCCGTCCCTGACGCGGACGAGCGCAGCCTGACGGGGACGAGCCCGGTCACGGCGTGGGCGACCCGGCTAGGCGTTCTGGTGGACCCGCAGCCAGTCGACGGTCATCTGCTGCGGGAACCGCGACGAGGCGTCGGGCGAACCCGGCCAGTTCCCGCCGACCGCGACGTTGAGGATCACGAAGAACGGCTTGTCGAACACCCACGGGGCGGAGCCGACGTCGGCCCGGGTGACCGTCCGGTACGCGACACCGTCGACCGTCCAGGTGATGGAGCCGGGGCGCCAGTCGACCCCGTACACGTGGAAGTCGTCGGCGAACGCTGCTCCGGACGGAGCCGTGTACGCCGCCGAGATGCCCTGTGCTCCTGAGTACCCGGGCCCGTGCACCGTGCCGTGCACGATCCCCGGCTCGTACCCGACGTTCTCCATGACGTCGATCTCCCCGCACGCCGGCCAGCCGACCTGCCCGATGTCGGCACCGAGCATCCAGAACGCCGGCCAGACGCCCTGGCCACGGGGGATGCGGATCCGCGCCTCGATGCGGCCGTAGTGCGCGGTGTAGGTGCTCTCGGACTTCAGCCGGGCCGAGGAGTACGACCCGTCGGCCTCGCGGTGTGCGGTGATCACGAGGTTGCCGGCACCGTCGAGCGCCGCGTTCCGCCGCGAGTCCGTGTAGGTCTGCAACTCGGCGTTGCCCCAGCCGCCGGCGCCCAGGTCGTACCGCCAGATCCCGGGGTTCGGCGCGCTGCCGACCGGGCCGTCGAACTCGTCGGCGGCGAGCAGCACGGGGGCAGCGGCCGGCGCCGTGGTCCCGGTCGCCGCCTGTGCCGAGCCGTCCGGGCCGATCGCCGTCGCGCCGAGCGCGGTGGTCGCGGCTCCGGCGAGTCCGAGCGTCATGAAGCGCCGTCGATCGATGTGCTGGTCCATGTCGTGCTCCCTGCAGCGCGATGGTGGTGTGGTCGTCGGATCATGCACCACCCGGGAGCGCCTGACCAGGGCCGCACCGTGGTTGATCCGCCCCGCGCACACCGCAGCCGGCGCTGACGCACCCGTCAGCCGAAGCGCATCGCCAGCGGCACGAGCAGTCCCGCGACCCAGACGAGCACCATCACGAGGGCCCCGACCGCGATGAACCGTCGGCGACGCCGCAGCTTCGGGCTCCGCTCCTCGCCCCACATCTGCGCCCGGACCAGCACCCGGTTCGCCTGCTCGACGACCTTCCGCACCTCGGGGTCGTCGACGTCGAGGACACCGGCACGGGCGTGCTCGGCGATGACCGCGGCTTCGTCGACGGTCAGGTCGTCCTTGCGCATGCTCCATCTTCGCACCGCATGGAGGGGTACGACCCGGCTGTGCGGGAACGGACCACGGCCGGGTACCAAGGACGCATGGGACATCGGTACCGCGGGAAGATCGTCGTCATCACCGGAGCATCGAGCGGCATCGGGAGGGCCGCCGCACACGAGTTCGCCCGGCAGGGCGCGACACTCGTGCTCGCCGCACGCGGGCACGACTCGCTGGAGGCCGCAGCCGCCGAGTGCCGGAAGCTCGGCGCCGAGGCGATCGCGATCCCGACGGACGTCGCCGACGAGCACCAGGTCAAGGACCTCATCGGCACGGTGACGACCCGCTTCGGTCGCATTGACGTCTTCGTCGGCAACGCGGCCCTGTTCGTCTACGGCCTGTTCGAGCAGACCCCCACCGAGGCGTTCAAGCGCGTCGTCGACACGAACCTGTACGGGCACCTCAACGCCATCACGCACCTGCTGCCGCACTGGAAGCAGCGCGGGACGGGCACCTACGTGCTCGTCGGCTCGATCCAGTCGCTGCTCTCGGCGCCCTACCAGTCGGCGTACGTGACGAGCAAGCACGCGGCGCTCGGCCTGGTCGACGTGCTCGGCGACGAGTTCGCGGGCACCGGCATCCGGTTCACCGCGCTGCTGCCGTCCACGATCGACACCCCGATCTACCAGAACGGTGCCAACTACACCGGCAAGACCTCGCACCCACTGCCGCCCACCGTCTCCGTCGAGCGGGCCGGCCGTGCCGTGGTGCAGGCCGCCACGCACCCGAAGCGCTACCGCTTCGTCGGACGGATCCAGGCCTCGCTCGTGCCGCTGCAGTACGTGTTCCCGGGCCTGTTCCACAAGATCACGAAGCCGATGGTGGAGACGTTCGCGCTCCGTGGCAAGGGCGCCCCGACCGACGGCAACCTCTACGCTCCGGCCGACGCCGCGAACGCGACGAACGGCGGCTGGGTCGCGAAGCGACGGCGCGTCACGCGCCCCGTGCTGTGGGCCGGAGCGCTCGTCGCGGTCGCGGCCGTCGCCCTCGGCCGACGCCGCTGACCGCCTGGAGGCGCGGGGCGGGCCCGCACCGCGCCTCCCGTCCGTCCGTGCGTTCCGGAACCACGCGTACCTCCCCGAGCCGGGTCTACCTGCACGAAACGGGCGTACCTGGCCAAACCGGGCGTACCTGGCGGAAACGGGCGTACCTGCCGTGTTGTTCGTGGCAGGTACGCCCGGTCTCGCCAGGTATCGCAGCCGTTCTGGGAAGGAACGGGCGGCTAGAACAGCTTCGCGCTCGCGCGCCGCGCACCCTCACCGAGGGACTCGAGCTTCGCCGCGGCGATCTGCGGGTGCACCCGACCGCCGAGGCCGCAGTCGGTGCCGGCGATGACGCGCTCACGCCCGACCACCGAGGCGAACCGCTCGATGCGCTGTGCGACGAGGTCGGGATGCTCGACGACGTTCGTGGCGTGGCCGACGACTCCGGGGACGATGACCTTGCCCTCCGGCAGGGTGACGTCCTGCCAGACGGTCCACTCGTGCTCGTGGCGGGCGTTCGCGGCCTCGAAGGAGTACGCGCCCGCGTCGATCTCGAGCATCAGGTCGACGATGTGGCGGAGCTCGATGTCGGTGGTGTGCGGGCCGTGCCAGGAGCCCCAGCACAGGTGGAAGCGCACGCGGCTGGTGTCGAGGCCCCTGAGCGCGTGGTTGAGCGCCTCGACGCGGATGCGGGTGAAGGCGCGGTAGTCCTCGATGCTCGGCTCGGGGTTGATCTGGTCCCAGTTCTCGGCGATCGAGGGGTCGTCGATCTGCAGCACGAGGCCGGCGTCGAGGATCGTCGTGTACTCCTCGCGCAGGGCGTCGGCCCACGCCCAGATGTGCTCTTCCTCGGTCGCGTAGTACTCGTTCGCGATGCGGGCGGCGGAACCGGGGGAGAGCGCCGTGATGAAGCCGTTGTCGGCGCCGGCTGCCTCGACCGCGTGCTTGAGGTTGGCGGCGTCGGTGGCTGCGGCCTCGTGGCCGGTGTAGGTGATCGGGCCGGTCGTGGTCGGGAACGCGGTGGCGTTCTTGCCGGTGCCGATGCCCGACTCGGGGTCGGTGTAGGCGTCGTGGAAGATCGTCCAGTCGCGGCGGTCCGGGAAGCTCGTGAGCCGGATGTTCCCCGGCGTGGAGCGGACCGGCTGCTGCGAGAAGACGTTCTCGTCGGTCAGGCTCAGGCCGCTGACGCGCTGGAACGAGTAGCCCCACCAGGCGCCGTAGTCGACGCTGTTCGACATCGCCTTGCCGAACTCGCCGTCGCCGGGCTGGGTGATGCCGAGCGCGGTCTGCCGGGCCACGACGTCGTCCACGGCCGCGCTCGTCAGGGATCGGACCTCGTCGGTGGTCTCGAGCGTGAAGCCGTCGGCGCCCACGGGCCGTGCGGCGTTCGCGGCGATGAGCTCCGGGGTGCGGGGGAGCGATCCGGCCGTGGTGGCCTGGATGCGGTCGGTGTTCTCGAAGGGCATGCGCTGCCTTCCTCTCGATGGAACTGGACTGTCGGGAGTCGGGAGCCGCGCGCGAGGCTTCGCGGTGCGCTGCGGTGCCACTCTGCCACGAGGGGACGGGCCCGTTACGTTCCGCGTCGCGCCGCCGGGCCACGCGTCGTACGGTCGACCCATGAGCACGACGACCCCGGCGAACGCGACGACCCCGACCACCACGACCCCGACCTTCGCCGGAGCGTGGACCGCCTGGCACGACGACCACGAGCAGGCCCGGGCGAGCGAGCACGGGTTCCTCGCGATCACGAGCATCCGCTGGCTCACCGCCACACCGGAGCGTTTCGACGACGCCCCCGGCAGCTGGTCGACGGACGAGGACGGCCCGGTGGTCGCACTGGCCCACGGCGAGACCATCGAGGTCGACGGGCAGCCGGTCACCGGGACGCACCGGTTCGGCCCGCTGCCGGAGCGCTCGAGCACCAACGTGGTGTGGCACGACGGCGACGAGACCGTGGTGATCGAGGTCGCCCGGCGCGGCGGCAGTGACCTGCTGCGCCCGCGGCACCCGTCGAACCCGACCCGCGTCGGCTACCGCGGCACCCCGGCGTACGCCCCCGCTGAGCACTTCGTCGTGGACGCGCACTTCGAGCCGTTCGACACCCCGCGCGAGGTCACGGTCGGCAGCGTCGTCGACGGCCTGCTGCACGTCTACGAAGCCCCAGGCGTCCTGACGTTCGACCTCGACGGGCCACGGTCGCTCCTGGCGTTCAACGGGCACGCCGGTGGCCTGCACGTGCTCTTCACCGACCACACGAGCGGGGTCACGACGTACGCCGCGAACCGGAGTCTCGACATCGCCGCACCGGATGCCGAGGGTGCCACCCGCATCGACTTCAACCGGTCCACGAACCTGCCGTGCGCCTACACCCCGCACGCGACCTGCCCGCTGCCGCCCGCCGAGAACCGGCTCGACGTGGCGATCGAGGCGGGCGAGCAACTGCCCGCAGCCTGACCGCGGAGCACGCACGGCCCCCGGGCGCGCACCGACGCAGCCGACCCGTCCGGAAGAATGGGGGAGCCATGCCACGACCCACCTCCCGCATCCCGCTCAACACCCTCGCCGTCCCGTTCGGCCTCGCCGGCTTCGCCGAGACATGGTCGTACGCCGCCCCCGTGCTGCACCTGCCCGCCGTGGTGCCGCAGGTGTTCTGGGCGATCGCCGCCGTCGCGTGGGCGTGGCTGCTCGGGGCGCACGCCGTCCGGGGCGCACGCGTCGGGGAACGACTCGTCGACCAGCTCCGGCACCCGGCGCAGGGGCCGATCGCCGCGCTCGTGCCCGCGACCGCGATGCTGCTCGGCGTCGACCTGTCGCGGTTCGCCCCCGTCGCCGGGCAGGTCGTCGTGCTCGCCGCCGTGGCCACCGCGGCCGGGTTCGCCGCCTGGCTGCTGAGCACCTGGTTCGAGGGCCGGCTCGCCCTGGAGTCCGTGCACGGCGGCTACCTGCTGCCGACCGTCGCCGCGGCCCTGGTCGCCTCGGTCGCCACGCACGAGGTCGGCGTCGGTTGGCTCTCCTGGCCCGCCCTCGGCGTCGGTGTGTTCTTCTGGGGCGTCATGACCGGCCTGCTGCTCATCCGGCTGGCGTTCCGACCGGCGCTGCCGGGGCCGCTCGTGCCGACGATGGCGATCCTGGTCGCGCCGCCGGCGGTCGCCACCCTGTCGGTGTTCGCCCTCACCGACGGAGCGGTCACCCTGCCCGTGCAGGCCATCGCGGGGCTCGGCGTCCTGATGGTCCTCGTGCAGCTGGCCCTGCTGCCGCGGTACGTCCGCCTGGCGTTCTCGCTCGGGTTCTGGTCGTTCGTGTTCCCGGCCGCCGCGGTCGCCACCGCTTCGGTGGAGTGGTTCCGGGCACTCGGGCTGCCGTCCGCCTGGATCCCCACCGCCGTGTTGTTGGCGCTGCTGAGCGTGCTCGTCGCGGTCGTCGGTGCCCGTTCGATCGGCCTCGCCGTGCACCACCTGCTCGGACAGGCCGAGCGGACCCTGCACGACGCCGACGACGAGGACGCCGCCCCCGGCCCCGTGACGGGCGCGACGCGCGTGGTCTGACGATCGGGGCGGTCGGGCCGCGCAGGCGACGGACGGGAGGCCCGTGGCGGCCCCGCCCCGCGCCTCCCGTCAGGCCGCGGGGACGCGTCTCCAGCCGCTGGTCGCCCGCCAGGCGGGCGCGTCGAAGCGGAAGACGCTGCCCATGCCGGGCTGGTCGAGGGCGCGCGTGATCGGGACGCCGCGCAGGTGGGCCAGGAGCAGCGCGCCGACCGCACCGTGCGAAACGATCGTGACGTCGCCGGTGGCGCAGTGCCGGCGGACGGCCGCGACGATGCGCTCCTGGGCGTCGATCGCCCGCTCCCAGCCGCGGACCGACTGCTCGGGCTCGGCGAAGAACGCGTCGACGACGGCCTCGAACTCGGACGGCGGCAGGTAGCCGGTCGCGCTCCGGTCGATCTCGCCCAGCAGGGGGTCGTGCTCGACCGACAGCCCGACGGCGCTGGCGAGCAGGTCGGCGGTCTCGGCGGCCTTGCGCTCGGTGCTCGAGACGATCCGCCGGGAGCCCGGTGTCCATGCGAGCCGGTGTGCGGCGGCGGCCCGGACGCGGCCAACAGGCGACAGCCCCCACGACTCGATCGGGACCGCGGGGTCGACGACCACTTCAGCGTGGGTCAGGAACGACGAGACCATCGGGTGATCCTCGCACCGGGCGATGCCGCCGTGCGGCCCGCCCCGCCGCGCGTCACACGGCGACACCGTCGGTCACGTTCCGCAACACCGCTTCGCAGCCCGGCCGAACCGTCCTAGCGTCGCCGCCATGACCGTGTCCGACCGCATCACCCTCGTCACCGCGCTGCAGGGAGCCGGCTGGCATCCCGCCGCCTGGCGAGCCGCCGGCCCGGCAGCGCAGCGCCTCACGAGCCTCCGGCACTGGCGGGACGTCGTCGTCGAGCAGGACCGGCTCGGAGTCGACGCCGTCACCCTCGAGGACTCGTTCACCGCCGGCCCCACCGACCCCGACGGCGACCTCGACACGTCGACCGTCGTCGGCCGCCTGGACGCCCTCCTGGTCGCGAACGCGGTCGCCCCCGCGACCCGCGCGATCGGTCTGGTGCCGACCGTCTCGGTCACGCACACCGAACCGTTCCACGTCGCCACGGGCCTCCAGACCCTCGACCACGTCTCGCTGGGGCGGGCCGGATGGCGGATCCAGGTGAGCCCGACGACTCGCGAAGCAGCGCTCTTCGGCCGCCGCCCCGGCGGCGACGACGTGGCCGCCCTGTTCGCCGAGGCGCGCGAGGCCGCCGAGGTCGTGTCGCGCCTCTGGGACAGCTGGGACGACGACGCGGTCATCCGCGACGTCACGACCGGCCGCTTCATCGACCGTGACCGCTTCCACAACGCGGCGTTCTCCGGTTCGTTCGTCTCGGTGCACGGCGCGTCGATCGTGCCGCGGTCGCCGCAGGGGCGGCCGCCGGTCTTCGCGCTGGCACACCGCGCCGACGCGGCCGCGTTCGCCGTGGACGCCGCGGACGTCGTGCTGGTCACGCCCGGCTTCGACGGTCTGGGCCCACGCCAGCCGGTACCCGACCGTCGCGAAGCGGCGGGCGGGCCGAGCTGGTGGGGAGAGGCGCGGGGTGCGCTGGCACTCGTCCGTGACGCCGAGCAGGCGGCCGGGTCCGACTTCCGTCGTCCCGTCCTCGCGGATCTCGCGGTGCTCATCGGGTCGTCGCCGGCAGCCGCCGCCGACGAACTCGCCGCGTTGGACGCGGCCGCCGGAACCCCGTACACCGTCGGCTCCGGATCGGACACGTCCGTCCTCGCGACGACCGTGTCGGAACTCGTGTCGCGGATCGGGGACCTGCGAGCCCTCGGGTTCGCCGGGGTCCGGCTCCGCCCGCTGCGCATCCCGATCGACTCGACCGCGATCGCGCGGCAGCTCGTCCCGGCGCTCGTCACAGCGGGGCTCCGCGCCGACGTGGCGTCCCGTCCCACCGCCGACCTGCGCACGCGGCTCGGCATCGCGCCGGCGGTCAGCCGGTACGCGCGTCGGTCCTCCACCGGTGCCGGTGTCGGTTCCGTCTCCTCGGGGGTCTCAGCATGAGCGCCAAGCGTCAGGTCCACCTCGCCGCCCACTTCCCGGGCGTCAACAACACCACGCTCTGGAGCGACGACCGCGCCGAGAGCCAGATCGCGTTCTCGTCGTTCGAGCACTTCGCCAGGAACGCCGAGCGGGGGTTCTTCGACTTCCTGTTCCTCGCCGAGGGGCTGCGGTTGCGCGAGCAGAAGGGACGCATCCACGACCTCGACGTCGTCGGGCGCCCGAACACGCTCGCGATCCTCGCGGCGCTGGCCGGCGTCACCGACCACATCGGACTCGTCGGCACCCTGCAGACCACCTTCAACGAGCCCCTCGAACTCGCGAAGCAACTCGCCACGCTCGACCACCTGACCAACGGCCGCGCCGGCTGGAACGTCGTGACGAGCTCGGACGCGTTCCACGGTGCGAACTTCCGCCGTGGCGGGTTCCTCGACCACGCCGACCGGTACACGCGGGCGGCGGAGTTCGTGGAGCTGTCCCGCGAACTCTGGGACTCGTGGGAGTCGGACGCGATCGTGGCGAACGGGTCGGGCGCCGCCGGGTCGGGTGCCGCCGGGGAGCTGGACGCCGGCGTCTTCGCCGACCGCTCCCGCATCCAGGACGTCGACCACCACGGCCCGCAGTTCGACGTGACCGGCACGTTCCCGGTGCCGCGCAGCCCCCAGCGCCACCCCGTGATCGTGCAGGCCGGCGACTCCGACGAGGGCCGCGACCTCGCCGCCGGGCACGCCGAGGTGGTCTTCTCGCTGCACACCGAGTTCGACGACGCGCGGAGCTTCTACGGCGACGTCACCGAGCGGCTGGAGCGAGTGGGGCGGTCGAAGGACGAGCTGCTGATCCTGCCCGGCGCGACCTTCGTGCTCGGCGACACGGCCGACGAGGCCGAGGAACGTTCCCGGGCGATCCGCCGCGCCCAGGTCAGCCCGGCGACCGCGATCGCGTTCCTCGAGCAGGTGTGGAACCGCGACCTGTCGTCGTACGACGTCGACGGACCGTTGCCCTCGGTCGAACCGGACCTCGAGAGCGCGGCCATCACCCGTGGCCGTGTCCGCCACGCCCATGACGTGCCGGCGCTCGTGCAGTCGTGGCGCGACCTGGCGGCGGCCGAGCACCTGTCGATCCGCGACCTGGTCATCCGGGTGTCGACCCGCGGCGGGTTCGTCGGGACGCCCGCGCACATCGCCGCCGAGATCGACCGGTACGTGCAGGAGCGCGCCACCGACGGGTTCGTGGTGGTGCCGCACACCAACCCGTACGGACTGGACGAGTTCGTCGACCGGGTCGTCCCGCTGCTGCAGGAGCGCGGCGTCTACCGGCAGTCGTACGACGAGGGCGCGACGCTCCGGCAGACGCTCGACCTGCCCGGACGGGTCCTCGACCGGCAGCGGGTGCTGGCATGAGCCCGGTCCCGCTCTCCGTCCTCGACCTCGTGCCGGTGAGCAGCGGGTCGACCCCGGCCCAGGCCCTGGCGAACACGGTCGACCTGGCTGTCGCCGCGGAACGTGCCGGGTACGCGCGCTACTGGCTCGCCGAGCACCACCTGAACCCCGGGGTCGCCGGCAGCGCACCGACCGTCGTCATCGGTGCGGTCGCCGCAGCCACCTCGACCATCCGGGTCGGCAGCGCCGCGACCCTGGTCGTCAACACCCGCGGGCTGCAGGTCGCCGAGACCTTCGGCACGCTCGCCGCGCTGTACGGTGCCCGGATCGACCTCGGGCTCGGCCGGTCCGGCGCCCCGGCTCCCGGCACCCCGAAGCCGCCGTCGCTCGCCCCGCGGACCGACCAGATCGTCGACGGCCTGCTCGTCCCCGCGCCGTTCGAGTTCCGCATCGCGCCGGGCAGCCGGTTCGCCCTGCAGGGGGAGCTGCTCGGCCGGGTGCCGGGCGACGTCGACCGGTTCGCGGGCGAACTCGACCTGATCCGCGGCCTGTTCGCGGGCACGTGGTCGCGGGACGGTGCGGTGATCGAGGCCCCGCCGTCCGCGGGCGCCGCCGTCGAGCTGTGGATCCACGGCTCCACCGGCGGCGAGAGTGCCCGGATCGCCGGCGCGCTCGGCCTGCCCTACGGCGCGAACTACCACACGTCGCCCGGCACGGTCCTGGCGTCGGTGCAGGCCTACCGCGACGCGTTCCGCCCGGGTGTGCTCGACGCCCCGCACGTCATCGTGTCGGCCGACGTGCTCGTGGCGCCGACCGCGGCCGAGGCGGACCAGCTCGGGCTCGGGTACGCCCAGTGGGTGCACTCGATCCGCTCCGGCGTCGGGGCGATCGAGTACCCCACCCCGGACCAGGCTCGAGCGGCGCGGCTGCCGGACGAGGCCGCCGCGTCGGTGGCGGACCGGCTCGCGACAAGGTTCGTCGGCGACCCGGCACACGTCGCGGAACGGCTCGAGACGCTCCGGCGGGTCACGGGCGCGGACGAGTTGCTCGTCACGACGATCGCGCACGACCACGACGCCCGGGTGCGCTCCTACGAGCTGCTCGCTGCGGAGTGGGCTGCGCGTGTCGTCGAGGGGGAGTCCGCTCTGGCTGCGGGGTAGGTCGCTGCGTGTGCATGCTCCGACATCCCACCTGTCGTTCGACGGGTGGGATGTCGTTCGTTGCGCACACATCGAGTGCGCCCCGCACGCACGACCCCCCCCCCGCGACCACGACGGTCACGGGGGTGTCGCGGCACACCTCAGCTGTTGTCGAGCGGCAGACCCTCGGGGTTCACCTCGGAGGTCTTCACGGCCTCGTTCGACAGGTTGTAGGCCGCGAGCCACTTCGCGTAGGTGCCGTCCTCGATGAGCTCGTTGATCGCGGCCGCGACGGGCGTCGCGATGCCGCTGTCCCGCTTCGTCGTCGCTGCGATGAGCCCCTGCAGTGACGAGCCGGCGCCGGAGTACGTGCCCGCGGTCTTCGTCGGCTTCGCGGTGCTCTTGCTCTGCGTGTTCTGGTAGGCGATCGTCGGGTTCGGACCGAAGTAGGAGTCGATCTTGCCCGAGTCGAGCGCGAGCCTGACCGCGTTGCCGTCCGGGTAGTACTTGATCGTGAAGTCCTTGCCCTTGGACCGGAGCTCCTTCTGCCACTCGAGCAGGATGTTCTCCTGGTTCGTGCCGGAACTGACGGACAGGGTCTTCCCGGCGAGCACGGACGGGTCGCCGTCGAAGCGCAGCGAGCTCGAGGCCAGCACCTGGAAGGCCAGGTTGTCCTGCCGGTACGAGGCGAAGTCGTACTTCTCCTTGCGCTGCTCGGTGACCGTGACGTTCGAGAAGCCGGCGTCGTACTTGCCGCTGTCGATGCCGACGAACAGGTTGTCCCACGTGGCGTTCTGCACGTCCGCGCGCAGCCCGAGCTTCGCGGCGACGAGCCGTCCGAGGTCGGGCTCCGAGCCGGTGATCGTCTTCTGGTCGTCGCCGGTGAAGGCGAGCGGCGGGAACCCGGCGGGCAGGGCACCCACGCCGATCGTCAACGTGCCGGACTTCCGGACGGCGGCGGGGAGCGCGTCGTGCAGTTTCGTGTCCTCGGTGACCTCGAGGGTCGTTTTCTTCGCCGCACCGTTCGAGGCGGCGCCGATGGTGACGGAGCCGTCGGGTGCGCCGCTCGTGTCGGCGGAAGCGCCCGCGGAGCACCCGGCGAGGGCGACGACGACGCCGGCTGCGAGGACGAGGAAGCCGGCGCGGTTGCGCCAGCGGGCGGGGGTGATCGTGGACATGGTTCTCCTTGGGGTGCGTGTGGGGGTGCGGTGGGGATCGGGCGGCGGTGGTCAGCGGACGCGGGACAGGAAGTCGCGCGTGCGGGTGTGCTGCGGGTGGTCGAGCACCTGGGCCGGCGGCCCCTGCTCGACGACCCGCCCGTGGTCGAGGAACACGACGTGGTCGGCGACCTCGCGGGCGAAGGCGATCTCGTGCGTGACGATGACGAGCGTGGTGCCCGTGTCCGCCAACCCCCGGATGACCCCGAGCACCTCGCCGACGAGCTCCGGGTCGAGCGCCGAGGTCGGTTCGTCGAGCAGGACGACCGACGGCTCGAGCGCCAGTGCCCGCGCGATGGCCACGCGCTGCTGCTGCCCGCCGGAGAGCAGCCGTGGCCGGGTCTCACCACGGTCACCGAGTCCGACGCGCTCGAGCAGGGCCGCCGCACGGGCACGCGCCTCGGCACGGGGCACCCCGGCGGCGATCGGCCCCTCGGCCACGTTCTCGAGTGCGGTCAGGTGCGGGAACAGGTTGAAGTGCTGGAACACGAAGCCGATCCGGCCGCGCTGTCGCAGGATCAGGCGTTCGGGCAGTTCCTTGTAGCGCGGAACCCCGTCGCGCCCGGTCCGGAGCCGGACGCCGATCGTCTCGCCGCCGACCGTGACGACGCCGCGGTCGAGCGGTTCGAGGTGGTTGATCGCGCGCAGCAGCGTGGACTTGCCGGAACCCGACGGCCCGAGCACCACGGTGACGCTCCCGGACGGCAACGACAGGTCGACGCCGTCGACGACGACCGTGTCACCGAATGCCTTGACGGCTCCGTGGATGCTGATCGCTGCGCTCATCAGATGGTCCTGTCGTCGATGGTGGAACCGGGGCCGGATGCGACCACGCGCGCTGCGGAGGGGGCCTGCCGGGCGCGATCCGGGCCTTCAGGCCGTCCCGACCCACGTCCGGAACCGCGACGCACGGCGGCCCGCACACGCTGGAACGGCGTGGGCGGCAACGCCCGGACCGAGCCTCGGGCGGTCCACCGCTCGACGTAGTACTGCACGATCGAGACCGCGCTGGTGAGCACGAGGTACCAGATCGTGGCGACGACGAGCAGCGGGATGATGTCCGTCGGGTAGGTGCTCGACAGGTTCTGCACCACGCCGAACAGGTCGAGCAGCGAGACGTAGAACAGCAGCGACGACGCCTTCAGCAGTCCGACGACCTGGTTGACGAACGCCGGCACGATCGACCGCAGCGCCTGCGGCATGACGACCCGCAGGAACTGTCGGCGGCGGGGGAGTCCGAGTGCCTGCGCGGCCTCGAGCTGCCCGTGGTCGACGGCGAGGACCCCGGCGCGGACGATCTCGGACGCGTAGGCGATCTCGCTGAGGCTCAGCCCGATCACGCCGATCGCCAGGTCGCCGAGGACGTTGGCGGTCGGCACCTGGAACTGCGGCCCGAAGGGGATCCCGATGCCGATCGTCGGGTAGAGCGAACCGAGGTTGTACAGGAAGACGAGCACCAGGATGAGCGGCACCGACCGGAACAGCCAGACGTAGCCCCACGCCGACCCGGACAGCACCGGGTTCCGCGACAGCCGTGCGATCGCGACGAGGATCCCGCCGGCGAAGCTGATGACGGCGCTCAGCGCGGTGGCGGTGAGCGTGAGTTGCAGGCCGGTCAGGACGGCGGGACTGAACAGCCATTTGCCGACGGCGGGCCAGCCCCACTGCTCGTTCGTGAACAGCGTCTCGCCGAAGTTCAGCAGCACGACGAGCACGAGCGCGGCGGCGATCCACCGCACCGGGTGCCGCAGCGGCACGACGGGTCGGTCGAGTGCGGCGCGGCCGGCCGCGTCGATGGTCGCGGACGTCGGCCTGGAGGCGCGTCCCGCCTCGGGCGGTCGACCCCCGTCGTCGACGCTGGTCGCGTCCCACTGCGGGGCCCTGGTGGTGTCGGTCATGTCGCGACCGTAGGAGGCCTGGGCGGCGCCGACAACGGGTCGCGCAACACCCCGCCACGCGGCGCAACACCCCGCCATCCGGCGCAATGCAGCGTCACAGAACCGTGTCCCCGGTCACGTTCCGTGACGACCGGCGGAGCGCTACCGTTGCGCCATGACAGCGCATCGTGTGACCGCCCCGGCGCCTCCGGCGAACGGCACGAAGGTGAAGGGTCCGGCGTCGTACTTCCCGAGCATCGAGACGACGTACGGCCGTCCGGTGCAGGAGTGGCTCGACCTGGTCGCCGACCGGCTCGACGACCACCAGCACATGGAGGTCGTCGGGTGGCTCAAGTCCGAGCACGGCCTCGGGCACGGGCACGCGAACGCCCTGGTCGCCTACGCGAAGCACGCGCTGGCCTCCTGAGCCGTCGCGTGTGCCGGGGTGCCGCGGTGGGTGTCGGTCGCGCTGCTCGCCGCCCGGTGCGGCGGGTGTCGGTGGTCGTTCCTAGCGTGGTGGGGTGGCCGAACCCGTCGATGCGTGGTGGCGCCGTCGACAGTGGTCGCGCGGCGAAGCGGTGCCGTACGCCGTCGGACAGTTCCGCGCCGACTGGGCGCCGTACCCGGTGCTCATCCGGCAGTACCACCCCGACCGGAACCACGGCGTCGTCCTGACCCAGGTCCCCCCGGCGGCCGAGGTCCTGCTCACCTGGGAGTGCGACGTCGGGCACGTCTTCGTCGCGACTCCGGCCGAACAGCGGTCCCGCCCGGGCCGTGAGCGCCGCCGCTCCGTCTGGTGCCCCGAGTGCGCGGTGCAGGCGCAGCCGCAACGGTGGCCGGTGCTGCCGTCGGACTGGCCGGAGACCGTGCCGATGCCGCAGCGGGTGGTCCGGAGTGCCGGACGGCAGACGCTCCCCGCCGCTCCGGTCCGCGGGGTCCCGGCCGGAGCCGTCGCGTCGAGCCGTTCCCGGCCCCGTCGGCCCGTCGCCGGGTCCGCCGGGTCGGCCGGTGATGCACCCCGGCGGGCCCCCCGGTCCGTTCCCCGCACGATCTGCCCGAAGACCCCGCGGCTGCCGTCGGGTGAGTCGTTCACGAGCGTCTGCGCCCCGGCGACGGCCTCGGCGGTCGAGGCCGAGCTCCGGGGCATGCTGTCCGAGCGGTTCGCGTTCACCTACGACCACTCCGCGATCCGGCTCGACCGCCCGTTCTTCGACCACGTCGAGGCCTGGCCGGACATCATCCTGCCTGAGCTCCGCGTCGCCATCGAGTACGACTCCACCGGCCGGCACGGGCTCGAGCACGTCGGCCCGCGCCAGGAGACCGACCGCAGGAAGGACCGCGCCGTCCGCGCCGTGGGATGGGAGGTCGTCCGCATCCGGACCGGTCGGCTGCCGGTGCTCGGCCCGTACGACCTCCAGGTCTCCGGCATCTCCGGCCGGACCGTCGACCGGCTGGCGGACACTCTGCGCGATCTCCGGGGCGCGCTGTTCGTCGACGCGTACGCCAGGTGACACCGCGGATCGGGGTACACACGCGGCGCGACGGGGTACGACCCGGCTGGGAGCGGTCGCGAGCGGCCGGTAGGTATACATGGTGACCACCGTCTTCTGTCTCCACGCCCTCGGCGCGAGTTCCGAGGAGTTCGCGCTGCTGCGCGCCCAACTCGTCGGCGACCTCGACCTGATCGGCATCGACCTGCCCGGCTTCGGTCGCAGCCCGGCGTCGTCCGGCACCACCGTCGAGGAGATGGCCGTCCTGGTGGAGCGCGCGATCGGGGCGAGCGGCTCGACGGAGTGGATGCTCCTCGGGCACTCGATGGGCGGCAAGGTCGCCACGGTGGTGGCCGACCGCACGATCTCCGGCGTGAACGGCCTGTTCGGGCTGCGAGCCGTGGTGCTCCTCGCCGCGTCCCCGCTCGCCCCGGAGCCGATGGACGACGACCGCCGCTGGACGATGCTGTCGTGGGCGGCCGGTGGCCCGATCGGCGCCGAGGACGCCGAGGAGTTCGTCGCCGCCAACACCGCGGCACCCCTGGCGCCCGCGCGCCACAGCGCGGCGGTGCAGGACGTCGAGCGGACCGACCCCGCAGCCTGGACGGACTGGCTGTCCCGCGGCAGCCGCGAGGACTGGTCCGACGCCGCACCGAACCCCGTGCCCGCCCTCGTGCTCGCCGGCGCCGAGGACGGCGACCTCGATGCCGACGCCCAGCGCCGCCTGACCCTGCCGCACTGGCCGAACAGCGAGCTCCACGTCGTCGACGGCGCCGCCCACCTGCTGCCCTGGGAACAGCCCGAGGCCGTGGCCGAGCGCATCCGCGACTTCTGGCAGCGCCGGGTCACGGGGTCGCCGGTCGTCCCCGTGGAGCACGCCCGCGTGATCGCCTCACCGCGGGTCAGCGCCCGGGCGCGAGGCCTGCTCGCCCAGCGGGCACTGCCCGACGACCCGGCGGCCGCACCCCGCGCCCTGACGCCGACGCAGTTGGACACCCTGCGTGCGGTCGCGCGGATCGTCGTCCCGCAGCCCGGCACCGACCAGGTCGACCTGGCACTGCGGGTCGACGCGCAGCTGGCCGCCGGGCTCGGCGACGGCTGGCGGCCGGACGGCCTGCCGGTGGACGCCGAGGCCTACCGTGCCGCGCTCGACGTGCTCGCCGCACCCGCCCGCGACGGCGTGCTCGACCAGGCCCTCGAGTCCGTGGCTGCCGGGCGGTACCGTGCTGACGGCGATCTCGACGCCGAGCAGCTGCGCGCGTGGTTCGAGGACGCCAGCGTCGACCTCGTGAAGCACTGGCTCGCACATCCCGCCACCATGGCCGCCATCGACTTCGACGGCTACGCGAACGGCGGGGACGGCGTCCGCAAGCAGGGCTTCCAGCTGCTCGCGGCGGGCGAGCGCGAGGCCTGGGAACCCGAGGCCCCCGCCGGCCCCGGTACCGCCGGCACGATGGACACCGCACCGACGACCGGAGCTGCACGATGAGACTCGACGGACAACGCACGTACGGCACGGACGACGTCGTCGACGTGGTGGTGGTCGGCACCGGGGCCGGGGGAGCACCGCTCCTCGCATCGCTGGCCCGCCGTGGCCTGACGGTCGTCGCGCTCGAAGCCGGTCGCAACACCGAGCCGGGCGACCACGTGCCGGACGAGGTCGCCGCCCCCGGTGCCATCAACTGGATGGACGAGCGGCTGAGCGGCGGTGGAACCCCCACGGCGTTCGGCCCGAACAACAGCGGCACGGGCGTCGGCGGTTCGACGCTGCACTGGGGCGCGTTCACCCCGCGGCCGAGCGAGCACGACCTGCGGCTGCGGACCGAGAGCGGCGCGGGGCAGGACTGGCCGATCAGCCACGCCGAACTCACCGGCTGGATCGAGCAGGTCGAGCACGACGTCGGCGTCGCCGGCCCCGAGTACTACCCGTGGGACCCGTCCCGCCGTTACCGGATGCGCCCGCCGGCCCGGAACGCCTCGTCGGACATGATGATGCGCGGAACCGCGGCCGCCGGGATCACCGCGACCGACGCCCCCGTCGGCCTGACCACCGAGGACCGGCACCAGGAGCACCACGGGCTGCGCCAGGCCTGCGTGTCCTGCGGCTCGTGCCACCAGGGCTGCCGCAACGGCTCGAAGGTGTCGATGGACACGACCTACCTGCCCGCCGCCGTGGCGTTCGGTGCCGAGATCCGTCCGGAGTCCTTCGTGCACGGCATCGAGCTCGACACGGCGGGACGGGTTGAGGCGGTCCTGTACACCGTCGACGGGCGCGAGCACCGCCAGCGCTGCCGGACCCTCGTCCTCGCCGCGGGCGGTGTCGAGACGCCGCGGCTGCTGCTGCACACCGGCGTCGCGAACGGCAGCGGACAGGTCGGGCGGAACTTCACCGCGCACGGAGCCACCCAGGTGTGGGCGCGCTTCGACGAGTCGATGCGCTCGTACCGCGGGTACCCGTCGTCGATCATCACCGAGGACTTCGTCCGACCGCCGGACGCCGACTTCGCGGGCGGTTACCTCATCCAGAGCCTGGGCGTGCAGCCGCAGACCTTCGCGACCTCGCTGGTCCGGGGTGGCGGACTCCGCGGCACCGAGCTCGTCCGGGCGCTGCAGGACTACCCGTTCTCGGCCGGCGTCGGCATCAACGCCGAGTGCCTGCCGTACGACGACAACCGCCTCGAGCTGACCGACGAACTCGACGAGCACGGTGTCCCGCGTGCCCGGGTCTCGTTCACCCCGGGCTCGAACGAGGAAGCGATCCGCCGCCACGCGGTCCGCACGATGACGACCATCGTCGAGGCTGCCGGTGGCCAGGACCTCCGGGTGCTCGAACGCACGGCGCACACCATCGGCACCGCGCGGATGGGCACGGACCGCGAGACCTCCGTCGTCGACCGCGACGGCCGCTCGTGGGACGTCCCGAACCTGTGGATCGCCGACAACTCGGTGTTCCCGAGCGCGGTCATCGCGAACCCGGCGCTGACGATCATGGCGCTCTCGCTCCGCACCGCCGACCGCATGCTGCAGGCCGCCTGAGCAGGCACCCCGACCGGCTGAGCACGCGCCCCGACCGGTCGGTCGCGGCTCAGCCCCGCAGCGCGAGCGCCTCGCTCGTCCACCGGGCGTGCAGGTCCCACGGGTCGTCGACCCCGGCGGCGACGGCGTCCACGTGGGCCAGGAGCTCCGGCGTCACCCGGAACCACTCGGTACCCGGGTACCGGCTGGCGGCGAAGGCGGCGTGCCGTCGGCGTTCGAGCGTCCGGTCACCGCGCTCGAACGCCAGCAGGTCCTGGTGCGGGATCGCCGCGAGCCGCTGCCGGGGGTTCATCGTCGTGCCGATCTTGATGCGGTCACCGAAGTCGTCGCGCATCCGCAGGTAGTAGACGACGTCGACCCGAGGCGGAGCGAGGTCACCGTCCGGCACGTCACCCCACCGCCACTCGCACCGGGCGCACACCACACCAGAGGGGTACCGCACCCCGATCCGCGAACCGCACGCCGGGCACGGTCCGGGCAGGGCGTCCTCGATGCCGGGGTGTTCGGCGGCGAGGTCGGCGACCAACGCGACGTGCGTGCGGCAGAGGGGGACGCCCGCGAGCCCGTCCGCGAGCACGCCCGCGCAACCCGGCACGCAGCACGACGAGGTGACCATGCGCGGAACGCTAGCCCGACCCACCGACGTGCCCCGGGCCTCCCGGCCGCTGCGCGTACCCGGTTGAACCGGGCGTACCTGGTCGAATCGGGCGTACCTGGTCCGTTCTTTCGACCAGGTACGCCCGATCCCACCAGTCATCGCACCCGCTCTGGCCGCCACCGGGTGTACCTGCCAAGAACGGGCGTACCTGGTCCGTTCTTTCGACCAGGTACGCCCGTTCCCACCAGCGATCGCATGCGTTCTGGGAAAGAGCGGGCGTACCTGCGTGAACCGGGGGCGCCTGGGGGAACCGGGCGCGCCTGGGGAACCGGGCGTACCTGGTCGAATCGGGCGTACCGAATCGGTTCTTTCGACCAGGTACGCCCGATCCCACCAGTCATCGCACCCGCTCTGGGTAACACCGGGCGTACCTGCGGGAACCGGGCGTACCGACCAAGGACGGGCGTACCGACCAAGAACAGCCGTCGCGCCCGCCCTGGGAAGGAACGGGCACGCAGGCCGCAGTCAGTCGGTGAAGATCACGCCGACGGGCTCGCGCTTCTCCTCCTGGAACTGGTCCTCACCACGACCGAGCGCCCAGTACGCCGACAGGGACATCTCGCGCTTCTCCAGCCCCCAGTCGTCCTGCAGCAGCCGACGGATCGCCTTCATCGCTGTCCGCTCGCCGTGCGCGAAGACCTGGACCGGCCGGGAGGTACGCGGCAGCCCGCGGGCCGTCTCCAGCAGGAGCGTGCCCGGCTGGGCGCCGGTGGCGTCCCGGTGCAGCCACCGCAGGTCGACCCCGGCCGGGTGCCGGAGGTCCTGCTCGTCGGCGGGGCCGGCCACCTCGACCAGGGCGACCCCGGTGGCGGAGTCGGGCATCGACTCGAGTGCGGCGCCGATCGCGGGCAGGGCGCTGTCGTCGCCGAGCAGCACGTGCGTGACCGCCGGGTCAGTGGTCGGCGCGTAGCCACCACCGGGCCCGGACAGGGCGAGTCGATCGCCCGGCCGCGCGGACGCTGCCCAGGGACCGGCGAGGCCCTCGTCGCCGTGCACGACGAAGTCGATCGCGATGGTCCGCGTGGTGTGGTCGACCGCGCGCACCGTGTAGGTGCGGCGGGCGGGGCGGTCCTGCTTCGGCAGGGTCTCGCGCAGGGCCTCGAGGTCGTAGGGCGGTACGAGTCCGAGCGACGGCTTCGCGAGCAGGAGCTTGACGTACTTGTCGGTCGAGCCGAGCCGGTCGGGGTCGGCCTGGGCGACGAAGTCCTCGAAGGCCGAGCCGCCCAGGTGCACGCGCACCATGTGTGGCGAGAGTCGTTCGGTCCGGTCGACGACGAAGACGTGCTGGGGGCGTTTGGGTTTCGAGCTCATCGGGGGGGAGCTTCCTCTCACGGGTTCGGCGCCACCTGGGTGATCCCTGCTTGACGCGCGCAGCACTAAGGTTAGCCTTACCTCATGGACTCGACCGTCATCCCGTTCTCCGAGCTGCTGCGGCGTCGCACGCGGCGCTCGCACGGTGCCTCGGCCACGAGCGGCTTCATGCAGGACCTGCTCGGCGGCGACTGCGACGTCGCCGACTACGCGGACCTGCTCGGACAGTACGCGTTCGTGTACGACGCGCTCGAACGCGCGGCGGAACGCATGGCCGACCACCCCGTGGCGGCGCCGTTCGTCACCGCGCAGCTCACCCGGATGCCGGCGATCCGCGCCGACCTCGAGTACCTGATCGGCCCGGACTGGTCCGAGCTGGTGTGCCCGTTGCCCGCGACGACCGCGTACGTGCGACGGCTCAACGAGGTGGCGGCCGAGTGGCCCGGTGGCTTCGTGGCGCACCACTACACGCGGTACCTCGGCGACGTGTCCGGCGGGCACGTGATCGGGCAGGTGCTGGCCGAGCGGTTCGGGTTCGACACGAACGGTGTCCTCTTCTACATCTTCGACCAGGTCGCCGACCCGAGCGACTTCGAGCACACGTACCGGGCCCAGCTCGACGCCGCGCCCTGGACGGCCGAGGAGCAGGAGCGGGTGATCGCCGAGGTCGAGCTCGCCTACGAGCTGAACCAGGGGCTGCTCGCGGGCCTCGACGCGCGTCGAGCTCCGTTCCGTCAGGAGCCGGGTGCTGCCCTGACGCCGCACGCCGTCACGGCCTGACCCCACAGCGGCGGTCCCCGCGGGCCCGTCCGGCCCTGGCCCCGGCCGGGGCCCGTCCGGCCCTGGCCCCGGCACCCGCCCCGCGTCCGTCCGGACGGTCGACGTCATCCGCCCCCGGGTGCCGATACGCTGCTGGGACCCGGGACCAGCCTCCCGGACGACCCGGAAAGGACTCCATGACGGCGATCGACGGATCTGCACGCCACGAGCGCGCGCGGGACGACGTCAGCGGTGCGGTCGACAGTGACCTGCGCGCCGACGTGCGGTACCTCGGCAACCTCCTCGGCCGGGTGCTGCGGGAGAACGGGGGCGACGAACTGCTCCACGACGTGGAGTCGTTGCGCGCCGCCGTGATCGACGCCTACGAGGGCGACCACGCCGAGGGCGCAGCGCGTGCCCAGGCGATCGTCTCGGGCATGTCGGCCGAACGCGCCGAGGCCGTGGCACAGGCGTTCACCACCTACTTCCACCTCACCAACCTGGCCGAGGAACACCACCGCGTGCGGGTCCTCCGGCAGCGCGGCGACGACGGCGGCGTGGCCGGGGACTCGTTCCCCGCCACCTACGCCGAGCTCGTCGCCGAGGTCGGCGAGGCCGAGGCCGCCGAGCGCCTCCGCACCCTGCGGTTCCACCCGGTGCTGACGGCCCACCCGACCGAGGCCCGCCGCCGCGCGGTCACGACGGGCGTCCGCCGCATCACGGACCTCATCGACGAGCGCGACCGCGCCCGGAACGCCACGGCCCGCGCCGAGAACGAGCGCCGCCTGCTCGAGGAGATCACGACCCTCCTGCGCACCTCGCCGCTCCGCACCACCCGGCCGACCCCGCTCGACGAGGTCCGCACCGCGATGAGCGTGTTCGACCAGACCCTGTTCGAGATCGTCCCGCAGGTCTACCGCCTGCTCGACGACCGGCTGCAGGGCGACGATGCCGGACGCGCACCGGTGATCGCGCCCGCGTTCGTGCGCTTCGGCACCTGGATCGGCGGCGACCGCGACGGCAACCCGCACGTCACGGCCGACGTCACCCGCCAGGCCGCCGAGATTGCGGCGGAGCACATCCTGCTCGGCCTCGCCCGCGCGACCACCCGCATCGGCAGCGCCCTGACCCTCGACGCGAGCGACACCCCCGCCGACGCCGGGCTCACCGCCCTCGTCGCCGCGCAGGAGTCCCTCGACCCGGGCATCGCCGAGCGCATCGGCGTCCGCGCACCGAACGAGACGCACCGGCGTGCGCTCCTGTTCGTCGCCGCGCGCATCGACGCCACCCGGACCGGCACCACGCCGTTGGCCTACGACGGCCCCGAGGCGCTGCTGGCCGACCTCCGTACGATCCAGGCGTCACTCATCGCCGCCGGCGCGATCCGGCCGGCGAACGGCGAGTTGCAGAACCTCGTCTGGCAGGTCGAGACCTTCGGCTTCCACCTGGCCGAGCTCGAGGTCCGCCAGCACTCCCAGGTGCACCGCACGGCCCTCGCCGAGATCCGCGCCGGCGGCGAACTGAGCGAGACCACCGAAGAGGTCCTCGCCGTCTTCCGCACGATCGCCGGGCTGCAGTCCCGCTACGGCGTGCGTGCGGCGAACCGGTACATCGTGTCGTTCACACAGTCGCCGGCGGACCTCGCGAACGTGCACGAGCTCGCGGTCGCCGCGCTCGGTTCCGCCGAGGCTGCACCGGTGCTCGACGTCATCCCGCTGTTCGAGACCTTCGCCGACCTGCACGCCAGCGTCGACATCCTCGACGAGGCCGTCCGCACCGAAGCGTTCCAGCGACGCCTCGCCGCGACCGGCCGTCGGCTCGAGGTCATGCTCGGCTACTCGGACTCGTCGAAGGACGTCGGCCCGGTGTCCGCGAACCTGGCGCTGTACGACGCCCAGGCCCGCATCGCCGACTGGGCCCGCGACAACGACATCGAGCTGACCCTGTTCCACGGCCGGGGCGGTTCGCTCGGCCGCGGTGGCGGTCCCGCGAACGAGGCCGTCCTCGCGCAGCCGCCGGGATCGATCGACGGTCGGCTCAAGCTCACCGAGCAGGGCGAGGTCATCTTCGCCCAGTACGGCGACCAGGACATCGCCGCGCGACACCTCGAGCAGATGGCGTCGGCGACGCTGTTCGCGTCGTCGCCGTCGAACGAGGCGCGCACCGCCGCGGCGGCCGCCCGCTTCGCCGATCTGGCCCAGCAGCTCGACGACGTCTCGCGCGTCGCCTTCTACGACCTGGTCAAGGCCGACGGCTTCGCGCCGTGGTTCGCCCGGGTCACCCCGATGGAGGAGATCGGCCTGCTGCCCCTCGGCTCCCGCCCGGCCCGTCGTGGCCTGTCGGTGGAGTCGCTGGAGGACCTCCGGGCCATCCCGTGGGTGTTCTCGTGGACGCAGGCGCGCATCAACCTCGCCGGCTGGTACGGGCTCGGCTCCGCGCTCGAGGCCGTCGGCGACGTCGACGTGCTCCGCGCCGCCTACGCCGAGTGGCCGCTCTTCGCCGCGATGATCAAGAACGTCGAGATGTCGCTCGCGAAGACCGACGAGCACATCGCCCGCCGGTACCTCGAGCTCGCCGACCGCGACGACCTGGCCGCGAAGGTGCTCGACGAGATGGTGCGCACCCGCGACTGGGTGCTGCGCGTCTCCGGTGGCAGTGACGTGCTCGAGGACCGGCCCGTCCTCGCCCGGGCCGTACGCCTCCGGAGCCCGTACGTCGACGCCCTGTCGCACCTGCAGCTCCGTGCGCTGCGTGCCATCCGCACGTCCGGCAGCACCGACCCGACGGATGCCGACCACCGGCTCCTGCTGCTCACGGTGAACGGGATCGCCGCCGGCCTGCAGAACACGGGCTGACGCCCCCACCCGACGGACAGGAGGCCCGGTGCCAGCTGGCACCGGGCCTCCTGTCCGTCCGTGCGCATGTCCCGGGCCGCACCTCCGAGTGGTCACGAACCGTCGGCTGCGCCGTCGCCAAGCGACGGAACGCGACCACTCGGCGGACGTGAGCGGGGTGTCGTGACCGCTCGCGCGCCGGACGGGAGGCCCGTGGCGGGGCCGTCCCGGGCCTCCCGTCCGCCCGTGCGCACGTCGCAGGCCGCGTTTCGTGAGCAGCAACGGTCGCGTCCGGCACCGCGACCCGACCGTTGCTGCTCACGAAGTGCCTGTCGAATCGATTCGGGGGCGCGTAGCGTGTCCGAGGTGACGACGGAGCGCAGGCTGGGACCGACGACGACCGTGCTGCCCCCGATCGTGCCGCTGGCGCTCATCGTCGGCGTGTCGCCGTTCGCCACGGACATGTACATCCCCGCACTCCCGGCCATCGCCCGCGACCTCGGCACCACGCCCGGCGCGGTGCAGCTGTCGCTCACGGCGTTCCTCGTGGCCTTCGCCGTCGGCCAGCTGCTCGTCGGACCGGTCAGCGACGGGGTCGGGCGTCGGCCGATGCTCGTCGTCGGGACCGCCCTGTTCGCCCTGGCGTCGGTCGGGTGCGCGCTCGCCCCCGACGTCGTGACGCTGGTGGTGGCCCGCGTCGCCCAGGGACTCGCCGGTGCTGCCGGCGCGGTGGCCGGCCGGGCGATGGTGTCCGACGTGACGAGCGGCACCCGGATGGCGAAGGTGTTCGGCACGCTCGCGGCCATCAACGCGATCGGACCCGTGGTGGCCCCGCTGGCCGGGGGAGCGGTCCTGACGGTCGGCACGTGGCGGCTCATGTTCGTCGTGCTGGCCGTGCTCGGTGCCGTGTTCTTCGTGGCCGTGGTGCTGCGGTTCCGCGAGACCCTGCCGCCGGAGCGTCGTGGTGGCGTCGGGTTCGCGGCCAACGGGCGGCGCATCCGCGCACTCCTGGCGATCCCGCGGTTCCGGGCCTACGTGCTGAGCGGGGTGCTGTCGACGGTGGGGTTCTTCGCGTACATCGCGACGAGCTCGTTCGTGTTCCAGTCGGAGTTCGGGTTCTCCGAAGGCCTGTACACGCTCGTCTTCGCCACGAACGCGTCGATGATGATCGTCACGACGCTGCTGTTCGGGCGGCTCGTCGGACGGTTCAGCGAGGACGCCCTGCTGAGCCTGGGCCTCGCGGTCGGGACCCTCGGAGCCACGGCCGTGCTGGCGTCGGCACTCCTCGGGCTCGGGCCGGTGCCGGTGTGGTGCTCGCTCGCGGTCGTGACGGCCGCGTGGGGCTTCGTCCTGCCGGCGGCGATGACCCGCACGCAGCACGTCGGCGCGGCGCACCCGGGCACCGCGGCCGCGCTCCAGGGCGGGCTCACCTTCGGCATCGGCGGCCTCGGTACTCCGCTCGCGGGCGCCCTCGGTGGCACCGCACTGGCGATGGGCGGGGTGATGGCGGCGCTGATGGCCGCGGCCGTCGTGGTCCAGGTGACGGCGACGCGGCGAAACCGGTCCCACAACTGACGGTCGGAGCCGGTAGGTTGCTGGTTGCAAGGCGCACCGATCTGAGGAGACCCACCGAGATGGACATCGTCGTACACGAGGCGGAGACCGACACCGCCGTCCTGGAGTGCAGCGGCCGGCTCAACATGGTCTCCGCGCCCACGTTCCGCGAGACCGTCGCACAGATCGTCGGCAACGGGCGTTCGCGGCTCGTGGTCGAGCTCTCCGGGGTCGAGTTCATGGACTCGTCCGGCCTCGGCGCGCTGGTCGGCAGCCTGAAGACCGCGCGGCAGGCCGGCGGTGACCTCCGCATCGCGGCACCGTCGGAACAGGTCCAGATGGTGCTCAAGCTCTCCAACATCGACAAGATCCTGCGGACGTACCCCGACGGGGACGCCGCGGTGACCGACTGGTGATGACCGCCCCCGTCGCCGAGCACATGCTCGCACTGGCGTGCCCCCCGGACGACGTGTCCGCCGTGCACGACTTCCTCGCGGGCGTGTGGCAGCACGAGCCGTCGGTCGCGACCGAGGACCGGATGGCGCTCGAACTCGCGCTCGTCGAACTCACCTCGAACGTCATCGAGCACGGCGCGCGTGCGGACGGCGTCTCGTGCGAGCTCCGGCTCGAGATCGGCGACGAGCGCTTCCAGGCGCTGCTCTCCGACGACGGGGTCGCGGCGACGGTGGATCCCGACGCCGCCGTGCTGCCCGATGACTTCGCCGAAGGCGGTCGCGGGCTCGCCCTCGTCCGGATGGTCGTCGACGACCTGCGGTACGAACGCGTCGCCGACCGGAACCGCTGGACGGTGCTGCGGTCCCGGCACTGAACAGGATCAGGACCGTCGCTCGGCGACGATGGATCCGTGCCGCGCGGCGGCGGTGGAGATGTGCCGCTCGTCCACTCAGCGCACTGGGTGGGCCGCAAACCGCAATGACGTACCGGCGATTGTCGCGCTTGCCGGACACCGTGTCACGATTCGCGCGATGACTGTCGAGCCCGATCCCCGGATCCGGTTCGAGACGTCCGGCGCCGGACTCGACGCGGCCGTGCAACTGTACGAAGAGGCCTACGAGAGCACCGGGTTCTCGGCGTCCCGGACCGATCGTCCGTTCGCGTACCGGTTCCAGGTCGTGGGCGACGACACGATGACCTTCCGCTCCACCCGCTTCGACGGACGGATGCAGGGCGAGGTCGAGGTCCCCGACGAGTACGTCGTGATGTGGACCTCGGACGGCGGGGGCCGCGTTGACGTCGGCCGACAGGAGGTCGACTTCGCCCCGGGGACGCCCCGGGTGTTCCCGACGCGGCGCCCCTTCGTGTTCGACCTGCAGGACATCCGTCAGAGCCTCGTGCAGTTCGACCGCGGCTACCTCGAGGGCGTCGCCGCCGAGGTGCACGGCACCCGGCCCGGGCCCCTCGTGTTCGACCACACCGCGGCGCCGCGGCCGGAGGACCTCCGCGCCTGGAACGCCCAGGTGCAGCGTGCTGCGGCGATCGTGCTCGGTCCGGCGCCGCTCACCGGGCTGGCCCTGGCCGAGACCGTGCGGGAGACCGCACTGGCCTTCCTCGGGGCGTTCCCGCACGAGACCATCGCCCCGGACGTCGCGCTGCCGCAGGGCGCGACGGGGCGCGTCCGCGAGGCCCTGGAGTTCATGCACGCCTTCGCCCACACGCCCGTGACGACGACCGACGTCGCCGAACACGTCGGCCTGAGCGTCCGGGGACTGCAGCAGGCGTTCCAGCGGCAGGTCGGTACGGCACCGAACGCGTTGCTCCGAGGGATCCGCCTGGACCGCGTGCACGAGGAACTCCGGCGCGCGTCGGCGGGTGACCTCACCGTCGCGAGCGTGGCGCTGCGCTGGGGCTTCGCGCACCTCGGCCGGTTCTCGGCGGCCTACGCCTCGCGCTTCGGGCAGTACCCGCGCGACACGCTGCAGCAGCCCCGCGGCGTGGTCCCGCAGCCCTGACGCAGGTCACACGCGGGACCGTTGCGACGCCGGTTCGCTACGCTGCCCGGGTGAGCAGACCGCGACCGTGGGTGATCGTCCCCGGCATCTGGAACTCGGACCCGGACCACTGGCAGTCCGTCTGGGAGCGGCAGCAGCAGGACGGGCACGAACAGCACGACGGGCACGACCGGCGCGACCCGCAGCGCGCAGTGGCCCGCATCGCCCCCACATCGTGGAGCGACCCGGACCCGGACGACTGGCGCACCGCCGTCTCGGCCGCCGTGGCCTCGTGCACGGAACCCCCGGTCCTCATCGCCCACAGCCTCGGCGTCCTGGCCGTCGCCGACTGGCTCGGCACCACGACGGACGCTCACGCCCTCGTCGCCGGTGCCTTCCTCGTCGCCCCGCCCGACCCGCTCGGCGAGGCGTTCCCGGCCGCGGCATCGGGCTTCGTGGCGCCGCGCCCGGTGCCCCCGGCGCAGCAGGTCCCGACCCGCCTCGTCGTGAGCGACGACGACCCCTACTGCAGCGCGGACCGCGCCGTCGCGTTCGCCGACGCTATGGGCGCGGACGTCGTGCGCGTCGGCGCCCTCGGACACGTCAACGTCGCCAGCGGTGTCGGTGCCTGGGCGGCGGGGCGGGAACTCCTCCGGGTGTTCGAGGACGGCCTGCGCCCGGCTCGGTGACCACGGCGCGCGACACGCCGCTCAACTCCGCTCCGATATGGCAGGGGGCGCAGCGACACACCGCGGATGTCCCGCGTTTCGACCCGCGCGATATTTATCCTTCGGACATGGAGACCCAGTCCGGCGCACGCACCCCGCTCGTGGACCCGTTCGGCCGCGAGCTCGAGGCGTGGCTCCGCGACGCTCCGGCGACCCGTGCCCCGTACGTGCCGGACCTCGTCGTCCTGCCGGTCACCGGCCCCGTGCAGCGCCCCGGCCACGCCGCGGACACCACCTCCGCCGCCGACGAGACGGCCGCGCCGGCACCCGTCGCTGCCGTGGCACCGGTCGACGAGACCGCCGCGCCGGCTCCCGTCGCCGCCCCCGCGTTCCGCCGCGACCGGGCCCGCCACGCCGCGGTCTGCGCCCCCTCGTTCCCCGAGCCGCCGGAGCGTCTTGCCCTGCGCATCGAGGACCTGGCCGTCCAGGTCTCGTCGTCCACGGGCCGCAGCACCATCGACCGCATCGTCCTGCTCGAGGACGAGGTCCGCCGCCGTGATGAAGACCTGGCCCGCCTCGCCGCGTGGGAGGCCACGGTCGCCGGCTCCGACGACCCTGAGGTGACGGCCGCCCGCGCCTTCGCCCACACCGTCTTCGCGGACCTGCTCACCGACGCTGCCGCCGAGGCGGACCGCCGCGACCGCGTCGCCGCCCGTCGCGCAGCGACCACCCCCGTGCCGCTCGTCATCCGGCCCGCGCGCATCCCGGCGCCCGTAGCGCAGAGCGTGCCGGAACCGCGGCAGGCGCCCGTCGCACGGCGCTCGACCGCCGCAGGGCCCGCACCGGAAGCCGCGCCGGTCGTGGAACTCGTCACCCCGGAACGCGACGAACCCGTCCGACCGGTGCTGGGCCTCCCGGCCGTGACCCCGGTGTCCGCGGCCACGCGACCGACCCCGCTCGTCCTGCCCGCGACCGGGCCGACGGTCATCGACCGCGCGGCGTTCGCCGCCGCGCTCACCGCGCACCAGGGCGCCACTGCCAGCACGCCGGTCGTCCTGCCGGACGCCGTCGCCGCACCCGTCGTCCCGGCGCCCGCCGCGGACGCCCCCGAGGCGTCCGAGGCGACGACGTCGGCCCCGGCCGGCTGGTGGTCGCGACTCGTCGACCGTCTGCTCGGGCTGCTCGGTCGCCGCTGACGGCCTCCGGCTGCACCGCCTGGCGGCCCGGATCACCCCACACTGGCTGGCTGCCCCGTGTGGGGCGGTCGCCTCGGTAGACTGACGGGATGCCGACGCTCCGCGAACTCCAGGCCGTGATCGAGGACCTGTGGCCCGCCGCCGGTGCCGAGTCGTGGGACGCCGTCGGGCTCGTCGCGGGTGACCCGACCGCCACCGTCGAGCACGTGCACCTCGCCGTCGACGCGGTCCCCGCCACCGCCCGTGAAGCCGTCGATCTCGGCGCCGGGCTCCTGCTCACGCACCACCCGCTGCTGCTCCGCGGGGTGACGACGATCGCCGAGTCGACCTACAAGGGCAGCGTCCTCGCGACCCTGGTGCGCGGCGGCAGCGCCCTGGTCGCGGCGCACACCAACGCCGACGTCGTGACGACCGGTACATCGGCGGTCCTCGCCGACCGCCTCGGGCTGACCGGTCAGCGACCGCTCGACGCCGGAGCCGACCCGGTCACGGGCATCGGTCGCGTCGGGGTGCTGCCCGAGGGGACCACGCTCGGTGCTCTCGCCCGGAAGCTCGTCGACCTGCTGCCGCCCACCGCGACCGGGGTCCGCGTTTCCGGCGACTTCGACCAGCCCGTCCGCACCGTGGCCCTGTGCGCCGGTGCCGGCGACTCGCTGCTCGGGCACCCGGCCGTGCTCGATGCCGACGTCTACATCACGAGCGACCTGCGGCACCACCCGGCCTCCGAGTTCCGCGAACAGGCGCTGCTCGGCGGCGGCCCGGCGCTCATCGACACCTCGCACTGGGCCACCGAGTGGCTGTGGCTCGACGTCGCCGCAGAGCAGCTGCGCACCCGGGCCGGGGTCCGAGTCACCGTGAGCGACCTCCGCACCGACCCGTGGGACTTCGCCGTCCTGCCGGCAGCTGAACCCACCACCCCCACAGAAGGAGCCTGACCATGAAGGCAGCACCCGAGGACCAGGTCATCCTCCTCGACGTCCAGCGTCTCGACAACGACGTCACCCGCATCGCGCACCGCATCACGTCGTTGCAGAAGGGCGACGGGCTGACCGAGTTGAGCAAGCAGGCCGCGGCGCTCCGGAGCGAGCTCGTCGCCGCCACCGGCGAGGTCGAGGACGCCGAGCGCGACCTCGCCCGCCTGGAGTCCGACACCGCAGTTGCACAGGCCCGTGTCGAGCGCGACACCACGATGCTGCAGAACGTCGCGAACGCGAAGGACGCCGCCGGACTGCAGAGCGAGCTGGACTCACTGCAGCGGCGCATCGGCGGCCTCGAGACCGCCGAGCTCGAGATCATGGAGAACCTCGACGGGCTCCGAGCCCGGGTCGGCGACATCGAGGCCAAGCTCGCCGAGGTGGAGGCCGCTCGCGGCGGGCTGGTCGCCGAGCGCGACGCCGAGATCGCTCGGCTGACCGCCGACCGCGAGTCCGCCGAACAGGCCCGCGCCGACGTCGCCGCCAAGGTGCCGGCCGAGCTCCTCGCCCTGTACGACCGGCAGCGTGCGCGCTACGGCTTCGGTGCCTCGCTGCTCCAGGGTGGTGTGTCGACGGCCTCGGGCGTGGCGCTGAACAACTCCGACCTGCAGACCATTCGTCGGGCTGCGCCCGACGACGTGGTGCTGTGCCCCGACAGCGACGCGATCCTGGTGCGGACGGCCGAGTCCGGGCTGTAGTCGCGAGCCACGCCCGGACAGGAGGCGCGGTGCCAGCCGGCACCGCGCCTCCGGCCCGTCGTGAGTTGGTCGCAACACGTCGGGTGCGTGCCGCCGAGAGGTCACGAACCGTCGGCTGCGGCCGTGCCGGTCGACAGCTGCCGACCACTCGGCGAAGTTGTGCGGGGAGTCGTGACCGCGCGCGCCGCCCGAGGGGAGGCCCGTGGTGGCGCCGCACCGCGCCTCCTGTCTGTCGTGGGCTGGTCGCAACACGTCGGGTGCGTGCCGCCGAGAGGTCACGAACCGTCGGCTGCGGCCGTGCCGGTCGACAGCTGCCGACCACTCGGCGAAGTTGTGCGGGGAGTCGTGACCGCGCGCGCCGCCCGAGGGGAGGCCCGTGGTGGCGCCGCACCGCGCCTCCTGTCTGTCGTGGGCTGGTCGCAACACGTCGGGTGCGTGCCGCCGAGAGGTCACGAACCGTCGGCTGCGGCCGTGCCGGTCGACAGCTGCCGACCACTCGGCGAACCTGAGCGGGGAGTCGTGACCGCGCGCGCCGCCCGCGCCGGCCGAGACGGCACGGAGAAGGGGCGAATGGGCCGGCCGTACGCCGGGTTCTGTCCCGCCGCTTGCACGGCGGTGACGGCCATCTCTCTCGGACCGACGTTGCCGTCGGCCTCCAGCGGTCTACCCGAGGACTCGGCGAGCAGCCTCAACGTCCTCTGTCTGACCTTGCTCCGGGCGAGGTTTACCGAGCGGATCCGGTCACCCGGACCCCTGGTGGTCTCTTACACCACCGTTTCACCCTTACCGACGTCGCCGCCGGCGGTCTGCTTTCTGTGGCACTGTCTCGCGGATTGCTCCGGGTGGGTGTTACCCACCGCCCTGCTCTGTGGAGCCCGGACGTTCCTCGGCGCTCCCGGGGGAGCGACGCGACCGTCTCACCGACCCATTCGCTGCTGCGAGTCTACCCGGCGCCGCGGTGCCTGTTCTTTCCCAGGACGGACGCGATGCCTGATGAGAACGGGCGTACCTGGTCGCAAGGTTCGACCAGGTACGCCCGGTTCGACCAGGTACGCCCGGTTCGACCAGGGCTAGACGCTGCGCGCGGCCAGGGTCGCGGCGCCGATGATCCCGGCGTTGTTGCGGAGCGTCGCGGGGATGATGTCGGCCTGCAGGTCGAGCAGCGGGAGGAACTCCTCGTGCTGCTTCGAGACCCCGCCGCCGACGACGAACAGCTCGGGGGAGAGCAGCGCCTCGAGCGTCGAGTAGTACTTCTGCAGACGCTTCGCCCAGTGCTTCCAGGACAGGTCGTCGCGCTCCTTGGCGGCGAACGAGGCCCGCGACTCGGCGTCGTGCCCCTCGATCTCCAGGTGCCCGAACTCGGAGTTGACGATGAGCACGCCGTCGTTGATGAGCGCGGTCCCGATGCCGGTGCCGAGCGTCGTCACGATGACCAGACCGTCCTTGCCCTTGGCCGCCCCGAACTGCTGCTCGGCGAACCCGGCGGCGTCGGCGTCGTTGACGAAGTGGATGGAGCGGCCGAGTTCCTTCTCGAACAGCGCCTCGGCCTCGAAGCCGATCCACTTCTTCGACACGTTCGCGGCCGACATCGTCTTGCCGTCCCGCACGATGGCCGGGAAGCAGACCCCGACGGGCACGTCGTCACCGGGGGCGAGCTCGCCGATGATCTCCTTGACCACCGCCGTGATGTCCTGGGGCTTCCCGCCCTCGGGCGTGGCCTTCTTGATGCGGTCCGTGGTGAGGGCGCCGGACGCGACGTCGACGATCGCGCCCTTGATGCCCGTACCACCGATGTCGACGCCGACTGCGAGGGAGGTCATGAGGTTGTCGTGCCTTTCGGTTGCCTGCCGGAGGTGTCCGGTCAGGAGACGGTGAGGAGCTCCGCGCCGCGCTCGGTGACGACGAGGGTGTGCTCGAACTGCGCGGTCCACGACTTGTCACGGGTCGAGACCGTCCAGTCGTCGGACCAGATGTCGGCCTCGATGCCACCGAGCGTGAGCATGGGTTCGATGGTGAACACCATGCCCGGTTCGATCACCGTGTCGTACTGCGGTGCGTCGTAGTGGGGGATGATCAGGCCGGAGTGGAACGCCCGACCGACGCCGTGTCCGGTGTAGTCGCGGACGACGCCGTAGCCGAAGCGCTTCGCGTACGCCTCGATGGCGCGGCCGATGACGTTCACCTGGCGGCCGGGGGCAACGGCGCGGATGCCGCGACGCAGTGCCTCTTCGGTGCGGGTGACCAGGTCGGACACCTCGGGGGATGCCTGTCCGACGACGAACGTGCGGTTCGTGTCGCCGTGCATGCCGTCCTTGTAGGCCGTGATGTCGATGTTGACGAGGTCGCCCTCCTGCAGGACGGTGTCGTCGGGGATGCCGTGGCAGATGACCTCGTTCAGGCTCGAGCAGAGCGACTTCGGGTAGCCGCGGTACCCGAGCGTGGAGGGGTAGGCGCCGTGCGCGACGACGAACTCGTGCCCGATGCGGTCCAGCTCGTCGGTGGTCACGCCGGGGCGGATGGCCTCGCCGACGGCGTCGATGGCCTGCGACGCGATGCGCCCGGCGACCCGGATGCGCTCGACCTCGTCCGGCGTGTAGGTGTCACCGAGACCGTGCTCGTGGGGCTCGACCTTCCCGACGTACTCCGGACGCTCGATGTCCTTCGGGACGGCGCGGTGCGGGGAGATGCGGCCGGCGGTCAGGTGTCCGTGTTCGTCCCGGGGCATGCGGACCACTCTAGCCGCGGCGCGACGCGCCGACCGCAACCGCCCCACGGTGCGGCCCGACGGGGTGGGCGCGACTGCCTGGAGGCCCGGTGCCGGCCCGTCGGACCGGCACCGGCCCTCCAGGGCGAGCCGAGTCTCGGACCGGCGGACAGATTCCGGACGGCGCGACCCGGAAGACGTCCGGAGGGCCGAGTCTCGGCGCGGAACCGACCCACGGTCGGTCCGTCGGGTCCGCGACGTGGGTACGGTGGGCGGCATGAGCGAAGACCGCATCGAGTCCCAGTGGTGGTTCAACGACAAGACCGGCCAGGTCGAGCAGGGCCCGCAGTCCCCGCAGCGTGACCGGATCGGCCCGTTCGCGACGCGAGAAGAGGCGCAGCACGCGCTCGACCGCATCGCCGCGAACAACGAGAAGTGGGACGCCGAGGACCGCTGAACACCGCGGCCGGCTCCCCGCCGACGCCCGGCCGGTGCCCGGGTGACGGCGCGTCGCACGGCCCCGTGCACGCCGCCGGACCACTAGCCTGGGACGAGGCCCGCCAGCGGCCACCCGATACACGGAAAGGTCGTGCATGGACAAGCAGACGGACTTCGTGCTCCGCACCATCGAGGAGCGCGGCATCAAGTTCATCCGACTCTGGTTCACGGACGTCATCGGGACGCTGAAGTCGGTGGCGATCGCCCCGGCCGAGGTCGAGGGCGCGTTCGCCGAGGGCATCGGGTTCGACGGCTCCGCGATCGAGGGCCTCACCCGTTCGTACGAGGCCGACGTCCTGGCGCACCCGGACCCCTCGACCTTCCAGATCCTCCCGTGGCGCGGCGAGATCGACCCCACCGCGCGGATGTTCTGCGACATCACGACGCCGGACGGGCAGCCCGCCGTGGCCGATCCCCGCAACGTGCTGAAGCGCACCCTGGCGCGGGCGAGCGACCGCGGGTTCACGTTCTACACGCACCCCGAGATCGAGTTCTACCTGCTGAAGAGCCGCGAGTGGAAGGACGGCGGCCCGCAGCCCGTCGACCAGGCCGGCTACTTCGACAACGTCCCCGGCGGCAGCGCGCACGACTTCCGTCGGCGTTCGGTCCGGATGCTCGAGGACCTCGGCATCTCGGTCGAGTTCTCGCACCACGAGGCCGGCCCCGGGCAGAACGAGATCGACCTGCGCTACGCCGATGCGCTGACGATGGCGGACAACATCATGACCTTCCGCACCGTGGTGAAGGAAGTGGCGATCGAGCAGGGCGTCTACGCGACGTTCATGCCGAAGCCGATCTCGGGCCAGCCCGGTTCCGGCATGCACACCCACGTCTCGCTGTTCGAGGGCGACCAGAACGCCTTCTTCGAGGCCGGTGGCCAGTACCAGCTGTCGCAGACGGCCAAGCACTTCATCGCCGGTGTGCTCAAGCACGCGCCGGAGATCACCGCGGTGACGAACCAGTTCGTCAACTCGTACAAGCGGCTCTGGGGCGGCGACGAGGCCCCGTCCTTCGTGACCTGGGGCCACAACAACCGCTCGGCCCTGGTGCGCGTGCCGCTCTACAAGCCGAACAAGGGGCAGTCGTCGCGGATCGAGTACCGCGGCATCGACTCCGCCGCGAACCCCTACCTGGCGTACTCGTTGCTGCTCGCCGCTGGCCTCAAGGGCATCGAGGAAGAGTACGAGCTCCCCGCCGAGGCCGAGGACAACGTGTGGAGCCTCAGCGACTCGGAGCGCCGAGCCCTGGGCTACAGCCAGTTGCCCGCGAGCCTCGACCACGCCCTGAGCCTCATGGAGGACTCCGAGCTGGTGGCCGAGACCCTCGGTGAACAGGTGTTCAACTTCGTGCTGCTCAACAAGCGGCAGGAGTGGAAGCGCTACCGCGACCAGGTCACCCCGTTCGAGCTCGACACCAACCTCGGCGCGCTCTAGAGCCGAGCGCCCTGACCCCTCGGGAGCACGTTCCACATGACCGGTCGGACGACGACGTCACGTTCGGAGCTGGCCCGTCTGGGGTTCGCGGAGCTGTCGGAGAGCCTCGAGCGGGCTGCCGACCTGGAGGTCCGGTTCGGCCCCGACGTGCCGCTGCCGGTCGCCGGGTCTGCCGCGCTCTGGGGCGGCACCGCTGATCCGGACGGCGCCCTGCGGATGCTCGAGCGGCTGCTCGAGCGCGCGCCGGCCGAGCTCCGCCCCGTCCTGACGGACGACGCGGCGACCGAGCGCCTGGTCCGCCTGCTCGGCGCGTCGATCGGTCTCGGGGAGTTCCTGCACCGGCGTCCGGCGGAGCTCGCCCTGCTGCTGGAACCGGTCGGCGAACCGTGGTCGCAGGAGCGGTACACGGCGTCGCTGGCCGAGGCCGTCGACGGCGCCACGGGCGAGGACGCCCGGATGCGCCTGCGGGTGCGCTACCGCCGGCACCTGGCCCAGATCGCCCTGTTCGACGTGCTGCACCCCGAGCCGACGGATGCGTTCCCGGCCGTGGCTGCCGGCCTCGCCGACCTGGCGGGAGCCACCCTCGACGCCGCGGTCGACATCGCCCGGCGCGAGGTGCCGTTCCCCGCGGCCGACGTCGCGGCGACCCCGCTCGCGGTGATCGCGATGGGCAAGGCCGGTGCCCGCGAGCTCAACTACGTCAGCGACGTCGACGTCATCTTCGTCACCGAGCCCACCGACGAGGTCCCCACCGACCGGGCCGTGCTCGTCTCCACCCGCATCGCGATCGCTGCCATGCACGCGATCACCGACCTCGCCGCCGAGCCCGCCCTGTGGGAGGTCGACGCGAACCTCCGGCCCGAGGGCAAGGACGGCGCACTCGTCCGCACCCTCGACTCGCACGTGGCGTACTACGAGCGCTGGGCGAAGGGGTGGGAGTTCCAGGCGCTGCTCAAGGCCCGCCCGATCGCCGGGTCCGCCGACCTCGGTGCCCGGTACGCCGAGGCCGTCGCGTCGTTCGTGTGGAACTCCTCCACCCGGCCGGGGTTCGTCGAGTCGGTGCAGCGCATGCGCGAGCGGGTGACCGAGCACATCCCCGACGCCGACGTCGACCGCCAGCTCAAGCTCGGCCCCGGAGGCCTGCGGGACGTCGAGTTCACCGTGCAGCTCCTGCAGCTCGTGCACGGCCGTGACGACCCGTCCGTGCGGGTCCGGTCGACGCTCGAGGCGATGGACGCCCTGACCGACGCCGGGTACGTCGGCCGTGCCGAGGCCGCTCGGTTCGGGCCGGACTACGCCCTGCTCCGGGTGCTCGAGCACCGCATCCAGCTCCGGCGTCTGCAGCGGACGCACCTGATGCCCTCCGACGAGGAGGAGCTGCGGGTGCTCGCCCGGTCGAGCGGTGTCGCCGCGTCGGCCCCGGCGCTCGAGGCCCGCTGGCGTGCCGTGAAGCTCGAGGTCCGCGGGCTGCACGAGCGCCTGTTCTACCGGCCGCTGCTGTCCGCCGTGGCCTCCACCGAGGACGAGATCGTCCTGACCAACGACCAGGTCGTCGACCGGCTCGCCGGTGTCGGGTTCGTCGACCCCACCGGCGCCGTCGGGCACATCCGCGCCCTCACGCAGGGCACGAGCCGGCGTGCGGCGATCCAGCGGAACCTGCTCCCCGTGCTCCTGCGCTGGATGGCCGAGGGGCCGGCACCGGACCGTGCGCTGCTGGCCTTCCGCCGGTTGAGCGACGGCCTGGGGGAGTCGAGCTGGTTCCTCCGCATGCTGCGCGACTCGTCCGGTGCCGCACACTCGCTCACCACGGTGCTGTCCGAGTCGGCGTTCCTGTCCGGGCTGCTCGAGCGGTTCCCCGAGGCGGTCGCCTGGCTCGACGAACCCGAGGCGCTCCTGCGTCCGCGGCCGATCGACGCGCTGCTCGCCGAGATGACCGCGACCACCGCCCGGCACGGCAACGACGTCGACGGCTCCGCGGCCCTGCTCCGGTCGGCTCGACGTCGGGAGACCCTGCGGCTCGGCATGGCCGCCGTGCTCGGCTCGCTCGACGTCGACGGCCTGGGCCCGGCCCTGAGCGACGTCACCGAGGCCACCCTGGCCGGTGCCCTCGCGCTCGCCCGTCGCGACGCCCCCGAGGGTTTCGAGTTCGGGATCATCGCGATGGGCCGGTACGGCGGGCGGGAGCTCGGCTTCGGCTCGGACGCCGACGTGCTGTACGTGTACCGCGCACCCGACCTGGCCGCCGAGGTCGCGTCCCGGACCGCCCAGACCATCGTGCGCGAGCTCAACCGGCTCACCGAGGACACGATCCACCCGCTCGACCTCGACATCGACCTGCGCCCCGAGGGCAAGAACGGTCCCGTCGTGCGGACGCTCGAGTCCTACGGCGCCTACTACGCCCGCTGGTCGCTCACGTGGGAGGCGCAGGCGCTCCTCCGCGCCCGCGGGGCCGTCGGCGACGCACAGCTCCTGCGCGACTTCGAGCACCTCGCCGACCGCACCCGGTACCCGGAGCGGATCGACGACCACCAGGTGCGTGAGGTCCGCCGCATCAAGGCCCGGGTGGAGTCGGAGCGGCTGCCCCGCGGCGCCGACCCCGCCCGGCACCTCAAGCTCGGCCGTGGATCGCTCAGCGACGTCGAGTGGTTCGTGCAGCTCCTGCAACTGCAGCACGCGCTCGAGATCCCGTCGCTCCGGACCACGTCGACGCTCGAGGCGCTCGACGCCGCGGTCGACGCCGGACTGGTCGGCGCCGAGGACGGCGAGCGGCTCGGGGCCGCCTGGCGCTTCGCGTCGCGCACCCGCAGTGCCCTCGTGCTGTGGTCGGGGAAGACCACCGACGTCCTGCCCGTCGACCGCGTCCAGCTCGAGGGGGTCGCCCGTCTGATGGAGTACCCGCCGGGCTCCGCGAGCCGCCTCGAGGACGACTACCTCGGCGTCACACGGCGCGCCCGACAGGTGTTCGAGCGCGAGTTCTACGGCGCCTGACCCGCCCGCGACACGCCCGGGGGTCTCATGTCGGGCCCGACCTGAGCAGCCTTCGAAGGTTAATTCTGCGCGTCGCGCGGCGTCCCCCGGTGTCCCACCCTTCGTACCCCTGTTCGAAGGGTCCTCCGCGCCGTTACCGCACCGTGACCGAACTCCCACCGGACCGCCAGCGGTCCTTTTCCGGTGACCCCTATCGCGCCAGGTAACTACCTGCTGACCGGGTGTTTCCGTCGGAGTCGAGCCGCGCCTCCAGGCCGCACCTGTCGCCCATCCGGGCTGCCGTCGAGTGACGGTTGGTCCGCAGGAGTGCTGTCAGCACGACGGGGGACCGCTTCGACCGGCCGAGAGGGGGACCAGTGTGTACCCCGTAACGCGCCCGTAACGCCCCCGGACGGGGGCCGCGTTGCGCGCGCGTTCAGGTTCTGCATCAATGGCATCACCCGAACCGGCCCTGATTCCCCGATGAAGCGGAATCTCCACCTCGAACGTTGAAGCAGGGATCAGTGTTCACCTTCATTCTGCAGATCAGGCAGATGGTCGAAGGGCACCCCGAGTTCTACCTGTTCGCCGTGTACTCCGCGGTGATCTGGTTGCTCTGGTTGCTCAAGGTCGTCATCTCCGCCCGCTACCGCCCCTTCACCGGCACCTTCGTCGGTACCACCAGCGTCGTCGTCCCCGTCGTGGACGAACCGCTCGACCTGTTCCGCGACGTCATCGGCCGCATGGTCGAGCAGCAGCCCGGCGAGATCATCGTCGTCATCAACGGTGCCCGCAACGAGGCACTCGAAGCGGTCTGCGACGAGTTCGCCCCGCTCGTCCGCTGGACCCACACGCCCATCCCGGGCAAGCGCAACGCCGTCAAGGTCGGCACCGAGATGTCCAACGGCGACATCACCGTGCTGGTCGACTCCGACACCGTCTGGACCCCCGGCGCGCTCGAGGAACTCCTCAGGCCGTTCGCCGACGAGTCCGTCGGTGGCGTGACGACCCGGCAGCGCATCCTCGAGCCGGAGCGCAGCTGGATCACCCGCTGGGCCGACTGGCTCGAGAACTCGCGGGCGCTCTACTCGATGCCGGCACAGAGTGTCCTCGGGCAGATCGGCTGCCTGCCCGGGCGCACCATCGCGTTCCGCCGGAGCATCCTCATGCGGGTGATGGACCGGTTCATGCACGAGAAGTTCATGGGCGTGTTCCTCGAGGTCTCCGACGACCGGACGCTGACGAACCTCACGCTCAAGGAGGGGTACCGGACCGTCTACCAGTACACGTCGCTGGTCTACACGGATGCCCCGCTGCAGGTGAAGAAGCTGTTCAAGCAGCAGCTCCGCTGGGCCCGCGGCTCGCAGTACAACACGCTGCGGATGCTGCCGTGGATGCTCGGCCACGCCCCGATCCTGGCGGCGTTCTTCATCACCGACATCATCCTGCCGTTCATGCTCTTCGGCGTGATCGCAGGCTGGATCTACCGCGCCTTCACCGGCCAGGGCGAGAACCTGTACCAGGGCATCCTGTCGCAGTACGGCTTCTCGACCGGCTTCGTCTACGTCGCGGCGCTCATGGTGATCTCGAGCGTGCTGAGCATGGCGATCCGCCAGATGCGGCACCTGTCGGAGAAGCCGAGCGACTTCTTCCGCCTGCCGATGTTCATCATCGTGTCGACGTTCTTCCTGATGCCGATCCGCCTCATCGGCTTCTTCCGGCTGGCGCACGCGTCCGGCTGGGGGACCCGAGCCGGCGCCTACGCCGGTGGGCCGATGCAGGAGGACCCGGCGGACGCCGTCCAGCCGCTGTCCTCCACCGCGCAGGTCCCGGTCAGCCCGATCGACGCCGAACGTGCCCGGTCGACCGTTTCCGGGCAGACCGGCGTCGGTTCGGGATCGGGTGCAGGCTTGCCCGCCCCGCTCGAGACCGTCGACCAGGTGGCCGTGGACCGCGCGTTCGACGAGCTCTTCGGCGCTGACGCGGCGACCAACTCCACCACCACCGTGCTCGCCACCCGCCGCGAGGCCGCAGCCGCGGTCGCGCAGCAGGAAGCCCAGCGAGCAGCCGCGCCGGCCCCCGCCCGGGCCCGTCGGTACAACCCGTACGCAGCGATCCCGTACGTGATCGGCATCGCGATCTTCGCCCTGGAGGCGTTCCTCATTGTCTGACATCATCCGTTCCTCGAGTGCTTGGTGGGCGCAGTCCAGCAAGCACGCCCGCCGGACGGCCATCGGCACGACGGCCATCGTGCTGGCGCTCGGCCTCATCACCTGGTCGGTGTGGATCTCACCCACCGGCCCCGTGTCGACCGCCGTGCACCAGGCGCTCGGCGTCGAGGCGCCGAAGGCCAAGAAGGTGTCCGCCGCCGAGCTGCAGACGCAGCTCGACGCCGCCCAGGAGCGCATCTGGTCGCTCGAGGGCAAGCTCGACTCCCGCACCGCCCAGGCCGGGTCGCGCGGCGACCAGATCTCGGAGCTCAAGGCGCAGATCGCGTCGCTCCAGTCCCAGCTCGGTGCCGCGAAGGGCTCGGGAGGCTCGTCCGAGGTCAAGGCCGCGGGTTCCGGCAACGGTGGGTCGGGTTCCGGCGGCGCCGGTGCAGGTTCGGCCGGTGCGTCCGGGTCCGGCTCCGGCTCGTCCGACAACGGGTCCGGCAGCGGATCGGGTTCCGGCAACGGATCCGGGTCCGGCTCCGGCAACGGTGGCGGCTCGAAGCCGAACCCCGGTCCGTCGACCGACCCGGGTGCCACCCCGGTCGTCACGCCGACGAAGGCCGAGATCCTCGGCCAGCAGTCGCGCTGGTACGGCCTGTACACCGCGCAGTCCCCGTTCAACTGGGCCGAGTACGACGACGTCTCCCGGCAGGTCGGCACCGCGTCGAACATGACCGGCTTCTTCCAGGGCTTCGACCAGGAGTTCAACGCCACCGCGGTGCAGCGCTCCTGGGCCAACGGCCGCGTCCCCCTCATGACGTGGGAGACGGTGCCCGCGCAGACCGGCAACGACCAGAAGTACGTCCCGGGGTACACCAACGAGGACATCTCCGGCGGATCGTTCGACGCCTACCTGGCGAAGTACGCCAAGGCGCTGGCGGCCAACGGACAGCCGATGGTCATCCGTCTCGACCACGAGATGAACGGCTCCTGGTACAACTGGGCCGAGGGTGACGCCCAGCAGAACCCTGCCGGCTCCTACGTGAAGATGTGGCAGCACGTGCACGACGTCTTCCAGGCGAACGGCGCGAACGAGTACGTCATCTGGGACTGGTCCCCGAGCCGCATCGACAAGCTCGGCAACCCGAAGTACCAGACGCTCGACTACATGCGGCAGTACTACCCGGGTACGGACTACGTGGACTGGGTCGGCATGAGCGGCTACTACCGTGACGCCACCGAGCAGCCGACGTTCGCCACGACGTTCGGAGCGACGCTCACGCAGCTCCGGCAGATCGCGCCGGGCAAGGGCATCATGCTCAACGAGATCGGGGCGACCGAGACCGGCACCAGTGTCTCGAACCCGCAGAAGACGCAGTGGATCAACTCGCTCTTCGATGCGCTGGCGGACCCCGCCAACGAGGACATCCTCGGCTTCGCGTACTTCAGCGAGACCGCGACCACCATCGTCGACGGCAAGCGCACCACGAACGACTGGCGTCTCAACTCCCGCGCCGATTCCCTCAAGGCCTTCGCCGAGGGCATCAAGCGCAACGACATCGACTACGACCTGCAGGAGGTCACGCAATGAGCGAGTCCAAGAAGTCGACCGCATCGGCCGACACCCGCCCCGCACCCGTCATCAGCGTCATCGGCACCGGCTACCTCGGCGCCACCCACGCGGCCGCCATGGCCGAGATGGGCTTCGAGACCATCGGTGTCGACATCGACCCGTCGAAGCTCGCCGCACTGTCCGCCGGTGAGGTCCCGTTCTTCGAGCCCGGGCTGCCCGAGCTCATCACGAAGCACGTCGCCAGCGGCAAGCTCCGCTTCACCGCGGACATCGCCTCGGCCGTCGCCGCTGCGGACGTCCACTTCGTCTGCGTCGGCACCCCGCAGAAGGCCGGGTCGCACGCCGCGAACCTCGCCTACGTCGAGAGCGCCACCCGTGGCGTCGCCGAGAACCTCACCCACCCGGGCCTCATCGTCGGCAAGTCGACGGTCCCGGTCGGAACGGCATCGCGACTCCGCGGCATCGTCCGCGAGTTCACCCCCGCCGGCATCGATGCGGAACTCATCTGGAACCCCGAGTTCCTGCGCGAGGGCAAGGCCGTCGAGGACACCCTGCACCCGGACCGTCTGGTCTGGGGCGGCGCCTCCGAGGCCGCCGACGCCGTGATCCGCGAGGTCTACGCCGCACCCATCAGCGAGGGCACCCCGGTCATCACCACCGACCTCGCCACCGCGGAGCTCGTCAAGGTGAGTGCCAACGCGTTCCTGGCCACGAAGATCTCGTTCATCAACGCGATCTCCGAGATGTGCGCGATCACCGGTGCCGACGTCTCCACGCTCGCCGACGCCCTCGGCCACGACGCCCGCATCGGCCGGAAGTTCCTGAACGCCGGCCTCGGCTTCGGCGGCGGCTGCCTGCCGAAGGACATCCGGGCCCTCATGTACCGCGCCAACGAGATCGGTGCGGGCCAGGTCGTCGGGCTCATGCAGCAGGTCGACGAGATCAACATGGGCCAGCGCCAGCGGGTCATCGACATGGCGATCGAGTCGGCCGGGGGATCGGTGCTGAACCGTCGCGTGGCCGTCATCGGCGCCGCGTTCAAGCCCCTGACCGACGACGTCCGGGACTCCCCGGCACTCAACGTCGCCGCTGCGCTGCACCTCCGCGGCGCCCAGGTGACGCTCTGGGACCCCGAGGCGATGGAGCCCGCGAAGCGCTCGTTCCCCACGCTGAGCTACGCCCCGTCGATGACGGACGCGATCGAGGGCGCCGACGTGGTCCTCGTGCTCACCGAGTGGGACGACATCATCACCGCCGACCCGGTCGCCCTCGGTGACCTCGTCGGGCGCCGCGTCGTCATCGACGCGCGCAACTGCCTCCCGGTCTCCGACTGGGTGAAAGCGGGGTGGACCGTCCGTTCCCTGGGACGTCCCACGCCGGTCACGGGTGCACCCGTGAGCGTCGCAGCGGGGACGAACGACGCGTTGGCCACGAGCCGCTAGTCACCGTTCGCGAGACGGGGTCCGTGCCGGGCGGCGCGGGCCCCGTTCCCGTGCGCCCGGCGTGCCTTGTCGATTCGGGCGGTTCCGGGCGTACCGGGTCGAATCGGGCGTACCAGGTCGGAAGTTCTGACCAGGTACGCCCGATTCCGCTTTCCAGTCCAGCTGCAATGGGAAGGAACGTGCGTCGCGACCGCCTGGAGGCCCGGCGCCCGCCCGCCGGACCGTCACCGGGCCTCCAGGCGGTCGCGTCCGCACCCCGCGCGCACGGTGGCAGCGTCATCACGCGCTGAGCGACACCTCACGGGCGGCGCTGCCCGTGAGGTGTCGCCCACCCCGGAACGTGGCCGGTACGGCGAAGGGCCCCGCACCTGACGGTGCGGGGCCCTTCGTGCGGTGTCAGCGAGACTCAGACGCCGAAGTACAGCTCGTACTCGAACGGGTGCGGGCGCTGGGCCAGCGGGAGGATCTCGTTCTCGCGCTTGTAGTCGATCCAGGTCTGGATGAGGTCCTCGGTGAAGACGTTGCCCTTCGTGAGGAACTCGTGGTCCGCCTCGAGCGCGTCGAGCGCCTCGTCGAGGGAGCCGGGGACCTGGGGGATACCCTTGGCTTCCTCGGGCGGGAGCTCGTAGAGGTCCTTGTCGACCGGCTCGTGCGGCTCGATGCGGTTCTGGATGCCGTCGAGGCCCGCCATCAGCTGCGCGGCGAAGGCGAGGTACGGGTTGCCGGAGGCGTCGGGCGCGCGGAACTCGATGCGCTTGGCCTTCGGGTTGGTGCCCGTGATCGGGATGCGGATCGCCGCCGAGCGGTTGCCGGCCGAGTAGACCAGGTTGACCGGTGCCTCGAAGCCCTTGACCAGACGGTGGTACGAGTTGATCGACGGGTTGGTGAAGGCGAGCAGTGCCGGGGCGTGCTTCAGGATGCCGCCGATGTACCAGCGGGCGAGGTCGGACAGGCCGCCGTAGCCGTTCTCGTCGTAGAAGAGCGGCTTGCCGTCCGACCAGAGCGACTGGTGGGTGTGCATGCCCGAGCCGTTGTCGCCGAACAGCGGCTTCGGCATGAACGTGGCGACCTTCCCCCACTGGTCAGCCGTGTTCTTGACGATGTACTTGAACTTGAGGATGTCGTCCGCAGCGTGGACCATCGTGTCGAACTTGTAGTTGATCTCCTGCTGGCCGCCCGTGCCGACCTCGTGGTGCGAGCGCTCGAGCTCGAAGCCGGCGTCGATCAGCTTGAGGGTGATGTCGTCGCGCAGGTCGGCGGTCTTGTCGACCGGCGACACGGGGAAGTAGCCGCCCTTGTACGGGGTCTTGTTGGCGAGGTTGCCGCCCTCTTCGTCGCGACCGGTGTTCCAGGCACCCTCTTCGGAGTCGACCGCGTAGAAGGACTCGTTCTGCGTGACCGAGTAGCGGACGTCGTCGAAGATGTAGAACTCGGCCTCGGGGGCGAAGAACGCGGTGTCCGCGATGCCCGTCGACGCGAGGTACTTCTCGGCCTTCTTCGCCACCTGGCGCGGGTCGCGGCCGTAGATCTCGCCGTTCCGCGGGTTGTAGATGTCGAAGATCATGATGAGCGTGCGCTCGGCGCGGAACTGGTCGACGTACGCCGTGGTGACATCGGGGATCAGCTGCATGTCGGACTCGTGGATCGACGCGAAGCCACGGATCGAGGAGCCGTCGAACAGCTGGCCGACCGAGAAGAAGTCCTCGTCGACGGTGGACGCCGGGATGTTGAAGTGCTGCTGCACACCGGGCAGGTCCGTGAAGCGGATGTCGAGGAACTTGACGTCGGTGTCCTTGATGAAGGCCAGGACCTCGGAGGAATCGCTGAACATGGGGCCGATCTCCAATGGGTTGGGTGATGTCGGAGGCACCGGTCAAGGCACCTCCGACGAGGCTATTGACACGGGGTTTCCCGGACATGACTGGATTGTTTCGGGCGTGTTACGCCCGGGCCGTCGCCTACGCTGGGGACCATGGCCCGCAGCACTCCCAGTCCGTCCGCGCCCTCCGATCACCCGGACGGCTGGCCCGGCAAGGACCTCGGACTGCCCGAGTCCGGGCCGCGGAGTGTCGGGCGGATCGGGCGGCGGGTCGTCGCGCTCCTGATCGACGGCGCACTGGCCGACCTGGTCGCCTACGTCACCGGGGTCTGGTCGCCGGTGAACGGTTCGGGCGACATCGCGCACTCGTGGGTGCAGATCGCCATCTTCGCGGTGCTGCAGATCGTCTTCATCTGTCTGCTGTCCGGCTCCTTCGGGCACATCTGCGTCGGGCTGCGGGTCGTCCCGATGCGCGGGGGCTACGTGGGGGTGTGGCGGCCGATCCTCCGCACGGTGCTGCTCTGCCTGGTGGTCCCGGCGCTGATCATCGACCGCGACAGCCGGGGCGCGCACGACCGCATCGCCGGGACGGTGCTCGTCCGGCGCTGAGGCGGGGTCGTTCGGCTGGCCGGCTCGGCACGCACCCCCGCGCACACGACAACGCCCCCGACCAGATCTGGTCGGGGGCGTTCTCGTGCGTGCGGGGGGCGGTCAGCGCGGCCGCCCGGCGCGGGCCCGCATCGGGTCCATGCCCTTCGGGATCGCGGCCGCGGGGCTCTGCGTCAGCGAGTCGAGACGGTTCGCGACCGCCAGGACCTCGTTGCGGTTGAGCGACTTCTTGAGCTTGTTCATGGCACGGGGCAGCTTGTGCAGCGTCAGGCTCTCACCGGTCCCGTCACCCACGTGCAGCACGTGCACGGCGACGTTCGGGACGATGCGCTGGACCTTGCGGCGCTCCTCGCCGACCTGGCGGGTGAGGTTGCCGCGCTGGCCCTCGGTGATCAGGACGACACCCGGGCGACCCACGGCACGGTAGACCGCTGCCTGCGAGCGACCGTGCACCGCGACCGGCATCTCGCTCGAGCGCCACTGGCGACGGAGCGAGTTCGACAGCACGGCACCGACGGCACCGGGCTGACCCTCGATCTGCGAGTACGCGGCACGTTCGGCCAGACGACCGAGCACGATGAGGAAGAGCAGCACACCGAGCAGCACACCGGCGACGATCCACAGGACGATCGCGAGCCAGTTCTGCCCCGGCAGGAGCAGCGCCAGCAGGACACCGAGGACGACCGGACCGACGAAGGCGAGGGCGAACCACCAGACCGACGACGGGTCGGCCTTTCGGGTCATCTGGAAGACCTGGAACATCTGCTTGAGACGCCCCGGCTCCTTCGCCTTCTTGTCTGTGGAAGAGCTGCGTGCCATGCGAACAGGATACGGCCTCCGTGCGCCGGGGGAGACCGTCGCGTGTCCGGCTGTGCGCGAACACGTCCTGTCCACAGGTGGGGCGGGACGACCTGGAGGCCCACCGCGCCACCGCCACGCTGGTCGCCATGGAGACGATCACCGACCACCACCCCGACCGCTGGATCGCAACCGGTGACGAGGCCGACGAGCACGACGTGCTCACCTGGGTCGCCGACCGCTCCGCGGCCGCCGAGCGCCACCTCGTCCCGGTGGCAGCGGTCGCTCGGACCCCGACGGGGCATCTCGTGGTCCAACTCGACCGGCCCACGGGCACGCCGCTCGTGGCGGCCCTCGATCGGCTCGGCAGCCCGACCACCGGTGTCGCGGTCACCCTGACGGTCCCACTCCTGGAGCTCCTGGTGGCCGCGCACGACGGCGCCGTCCTGCTCGGTACCGCCGGCATCGACGACGTGCTGGTGGACGACTCCGGCGCCGTCGTCCTCTGCGACCGCCCGACGGGCACGACGAACCCGACGAACCAAACCAACGCGACGACCCCGACGCCCACCGCGCACCCGACGCGCACCGCGCACGCGACCGATGCGACCCGGACCCTCGTGTTCGCAGCCCGGACCGTCTGGGACCGGGTGGACCCGGCCGAGCTCGCCCAGGCCCCGGTGCTCGGAGCGCTGCAGGACGCCCTCGACGGCGACGGGCCGAGCGCACGAGCGGCACTCGACGTCGTCCGTGCCACCGCCGCGCCCCGGCCGTTCCGGTGGACCCCCGTGCCGAGCGACCTCGTGTTCGCCGAACCGCCGACACCGAACGGGCAGGACGGACTGCTCGAGCGACTGCGGGACGTGGTCGAGCACGGCGTCCCACTCGGAGCCGAACGGCGACTCCCGCTCCGCCGTGTGCTCGTGGGGCTCGTCGTCACCGTCGGGTCGGTGGTCGCCGCCCTGACCCTGCTCAGCGGCGAGTGACGCCGTACCGAGGACGCACACGGGGAACGGGAACGGCCCCGGCTCCCACGAGGGGAACCGGGGCCGTCGGCCGTGCTGCTGGGATCAGTACCCGAGGTTCGGGGCGAAGTTGCCCTCTTCGAGGCGGTTCTTCACCGCGACGAGGTACCGCGAGGCGTCCGCGCCGTCGATGATCCGGTGGTCGTACGACAGCGCCAGGTAGACGAACGAGCGGATCGCGATGGCCTCTTGACCGTCGACCTTCACGACCGCCGGGCGCTTCGTGACGATGCCCGTGCCGAGGATCGCCGACTGCGGCAGGAACACCACGGGGGTGTCGAACAGCGCACCACGCGAACCGGTGTTGGTCAGCGTGAACGTGCCGCCGGCCAGCTCGTCCGGCTTGAGCTGGTTGTTCCGGGTGCGCTCGGCGAGGTCCGCGATGGACTTCGAGAACTGCGCGAGGTCCAGCGATGCCGCGTCCTTGATGACCGGGGTCAGCAGGCCGCGCTCGGTGTCCACCGCGATGGAGACGTTCTCGGTCTCCGGGTACACGATCTCGTCGCCCTCGACCGTGGAGTTGATCTTCGGGTGGGCCTTCAGCGCCTCGGACGCCGCGAGGGCGAAGAACGGCATGAAGGAGAGCTTCGAGCCGGTCTTCTCGAGGAACTCCGCCTTGTGGGCGTCGCGGAACTGCGCCACCTTCGTGACGTCGACCTCGACGACGCTCGTGAGCTGTGCGGTCGAGGTCATCGACTGCACGGCACGCTCGGCGACCACCTTGCGCAGGCGGGTCATCTTCTCGCGGGTGCCGCGCAGCGGCGAGACCTCGGCGACGAACGGGCCGGACGCGGTGGCGGGTGCTGCTGCAGCCGAGGCGGCCGGGGCCTTCGCGGCGGCGGCCAGGACGTCCTCCTTGCGGATGCGCCCCCCGACACCGGAACCCGTGACCGTGGACAGGTCGACACCCTGCTCGTTGGCGAGCTTGCGCACCAGCGGGGTGACGTAGCCCGAGGCCGCGCCGTCCTGCGTGGGGTTCGGCACCGCGGCGGCGGCCGTGGTGCTCGGCGCGGACGCCGGAGCCGGTGCGGCTGCCGGGGCGGCCTGGGCCGGCACGGCTGCCGGCGGTGCGGCTGCGGGCGGCGGGACCGGCGCGGCGGCCGGGACCGGCGCTGCCGCGGGCGGGGCGGACGGTGCCTGCGGGGCGGCGGGCTGCGTC